>JAYEHQ010000017.1:0-22710 GCA_034659595.1 Campylobacterota bacterium | reverse complement strand
CATATCTACACCAAGTACCTCTTTATACAAAAATAAAATAGCACTAAAAGCTTGATTCTGCGTAGTTGGAGAAACTTTATTTTTTACTGCTAAATTTGTAAGATACTGTTCTATCTCATATTTGCCCTCCCTACTATCATACAGTCTTTACAGTTCCAAACCAACTCTTTGAAATAGCTATCTATAACCAAAAGATATTTTATGAGATACTTTTCAAATCCTCAGCAGACACTTTAAAGCAATTTGCTTCTAACTTAAAATGGTGGGATGTTGATGAAACTGCACTTGAAGATAAAAAACCTAAGATAGATTTAGCATTCTTTGGGATACTTCATAGTTGGGGGCAAACACTAGTCTATCATCCACATATTCATTTCGTTGTAGCTGGTGGTGGTATTATGGGCGATACTCTATTAAAAACTAAGTATGATTCTAAGTTCTTATTTCCTGTTAAGGCTATGAGTCAAGTCTTTAGAGGTATCTTTATAAAGAGAGTTAAAAAGGCTTATTATGATGGTAGCTTAGAGGTTCATGATGAACTAAAAAATTATAATTACTTTGAGAACTATATAAACAATCTAGTATCTCGTAAATGGGTAATCTATATGAAGTCACAGTTTAAGACTTCTCAAAAGATAGTGGAGTATATGGCACGATATACTCATAAAAGTGCCATAGCAAACTCTAGGATAATCTCTATAGATAACAACACCATAAGGTTTATTTACAAAAAAATTAAAACAAGTTTTAAATGCACTAGAAATTGGAATAAAACTAGGAAATAAAAATAATCTCAAATTAACAGGATTAAAAAAAGTATATTTTAACAATAAGAGACATAGAATAGTTTATGAAACAATTGAGGAAAAGGTTATGATTTATATTGTAGCAGTAGGAAAAAGAGAAGAGATGGATGTTTATAAAAAAGCAAATAGTCGGGTAAATCGGACATAACAAATACTAGGAGGGAACAGTTCAAGTCAACCACTAAACTATAGAAACTTTGAAAAGGAATATTATAAGATATAGTTATTTATAATATAAGTTATTATAATATACTACACTGCTATATATAAACATAAGTTAGTATTATTTACAATATAAGATTAGTTAAAGTTAACTATAAGATTTATTCATCTATACTTTTAAATCTATAATTTTTTATAAGCAAAAGTTAAGCTTATTAGAAAATTATTTTAAAATTAATTAGGAGGTATTGCTTATGGGAGTAGAGATTTCGAGAAGAAAGTTTCTTCAAGGAACGGTAGCGATGAGTGTTGTTGGTGCTACAACAGCTACAAGTCTTTTATCAAGTAATCATGGTAGTAGTGCGAAACCGGGGGCAGTTTCATTTCATAACACTAAGACAGGAACAGGTAAGAGTCACGATGTGGCTACTTTATGTGAAATGTGTGTTAATAAATGTGCTGCATTAGCAAGAGTTGAAGATGGTGTAGTTACAAAACTAAACCCAAATCCAATGTTTCCAAAATCTAAAAACATGTTATGTGCTAGAGGAAATGCAGGTATTCAAGCTCTATATGATCCAGATCGTTTAAAATATCCAATGATTAGAATTGGTGAAAAAGGTGAAGGTAAATTTAAAAGAGTAACTTGGGATGAAGCATACACTGCTATCCTGAATGGTACTGATAAATTTCCTGGACTTTCTAAAATCATGGAAGAGGAAGAAGATAACCGTTCTTCAATGCTTTTTTGTGCTGGTGAAGGTATGGCTGAACACACTTTCAAACAATTTTATCAAGCATTTGGTTCTGCTAACTGGTTAAATCATGCATCTATTTGTCTTCAAACTGTTGCTTCTGGTTATGGTGTTACTATTGGAGCATATCCTCAATCTGATTTAGAAAATGCTGAGTATGTAATCATGGCTGGTGCAAACCGTGCTGAAGCTATTGTTACTCCTGATACTATGGATATATTTAAGCGAACTAAGGGTCGTGGTGCAAAGATGATTTGTATTGATCCAAGATTCACAAATACTGCTGCAAAAGCTGATAAATGGTTAGCGATTAAACCAGGAACAGATTTAGCATTTGTACTTGCTTTAACTTATGTAACTATTACAGAAGACCTACAAGATAGTGAATATATCAAAAAGAATTTCAATAACTATGAAGAGTATAAAAATAGTGTACTAGAAAATAAATATACTCCAGAATGGGCTGAACCTATCACAGGTATCAAAGCTAAAGATATTTATACTATTGCAAGAGAGTTCGCAGCTGCCGCTCCTAAAGCAGTTTACTACCCTGGTAGAAGATCTACTTTTGCTAAAAATGACTTCCAACTTCGTCGTGCAATGGCAATTTTTCAAGCTATGCATGGTGGTATAGATACTGAGGGTGGACTAATCTTTGGTTCAAAACTTCCACTTAAGCCACATGAAGGTCTTCAACCATTATATGAAAAAGCTCAAGCTAGAGCAATCACAAAAAGTACAGATTCTAAAGGTGAAGCTGGATATGATGATTGTGCTGTTGTTTCTGGTGGTGGTTCTTGGATTGGTTGGAGAAACCGTTTCTTAGAAGATAAGATGCCATATAAAGTTAGAGGGATGTTCTGTTACAAGCACAATCCAATGATGAATATGCCAAACACTGCTAAAACTGCTGAGATGCTTAGAAAAATGGAATTGGTAGTAGCAATAGATACTATGCCAAGTGATACTGTAATGTACGCTGATGTTGTACTTCCAGAGTGTACATACTTAGAAAGAACTGACCCAGTTAAAACATTTGGTGGTGTTGAGCCTTCAATCGCTGTTAGAAATAAAGTTATTGACCCTATGTTTGAGTCAAAACCAGTTATGGACATAATGAAAGGTCTTACAACTAAGATTTCTAAGCCTCTTTTTGAAATTTCTAAAAAATATGATGAAGAGATTCAAGATATGTTAGAAGAGGATGGTTATGAAGATACTTATGCTGAATTTGACCTAACTTTACCTTTCTTGCATACTCAAGAAGAGCTTAATCATCATGCAGTTGCTATGTATGTTGGAGCCGCTGAGAAACTTCATCATGATGGTGTTTTCTATCCAAAACAAGATGAATTTTATAAGCACTTAGCTGTTAATAAATTTCAATACTATCCTGAAAAGAAAAAGTACTACTCTACTAAAGGTGGAAAACCTGTAACTGCTTCTGGAAAAGTTGAATGTGTTGTAGCTTCTTTTGCAAAAAAAGGTATAGACCCTATGCCTATATGGAGAGATGAGTATGAGTTTAGTGTACCAGCTGGTAAATTTAAACTTCTTACTGGTCGTCATGCACAATTTACTCAAGCAGGAACAGCAAACAATGCAATGCTTCGTGACCTTATGCCTGAAAACTTTATTTGGATTAACAAAAGAATTGCAGCAGAAAAAGGTATCAAGTTTGCAGATATGATTGAAGTAAGTTCAAGTATTGGAAGTACTCAACTAAAAGCATACCCAACAGAAAAAATTGCTCCTGATCAAGTTTTCTTTATCCATGGTTTTGGTGAAGAGAGTGAAGAGTTAACATGGGCATATAAAAACGGTGGTAACGACAATAAAATTATTGAAGATACTATTGAGCCTGTTTACGGTGCAGCTACTATGCATGAAACTAATGTTGAAATAAGAAAGGTGTAATTTATGGCTAGATATGGAATGGCACTTGATTACAAAAATTGTATCAACTGCAAAGCATGTGAAACAGCATGTAAAGAGGAAAACGGAATTTTAATGGGTGCTGATAAGCACAGAATTTGGGTAGGTACTGGTGAGATAGAGGGACAATTCCCTTTACTTGACCTTACTTCAAACTCATTTCATCCATCACAGTGTCAACATTGTGATGATGCTCCTTGTGAAGAGGTATGTCCAACACAAGCAACATATACAGATGATAATGGTGTAGTTAGAGTAGATGCAGAGAAATGTATTTTATGTACATACTGTATGAATGCTTGTCCTTACGATGCTAGATATATTGAAGATAGAGGGATGACTGTAGATAAGTGTAACTTCTGTACAGATACTAGACTTGCTCGTGGTGAAACAACTACAGCTTGTCAAAATACTTGTCCTACAAAAGTAAGAATTTTTGGTGATCTTGATGATCCAAACAGTGAAATTAGTGAAGTGTTAAGAGTTAGAGATCATTACTCTCTTAAAACACATCTTGGTACTAATCCAAAACTATTTTACCTAACATAAGGAGGATATGATGAAAATAGGTCCAATAAATATTCCATTTAAAGAAGATTTTTCTATTAAATCAGTACTTGGTTTTGAAAAGACACCAAGAAATATGCTTCTTGCTGTTATTATTATAGGTTTACTTGCTGGGTTTGCAGTTGGTATTTCAATGTTTTTTGCACATGGGCATCATGCTTATGCAGTAACTAGAGAACATCCATGGGGATTATTACTAGCTGTATATATCTTCTTTGTTGTTAGTTCAACTGGTCTTTGTATCATTGGTTCACTTGGTGATGTTTTTGGTTTCAAAGATTATATGCTTATCTCTAAAAGAGCTATTTTTGGCTCAATCGTAACTATTTTAGCTGGTTTTGCTGTAATTATTTTTGAGATTGGTCACCCTATTACTATGCTTATATACAATGTATTAAGTCCAGGTTTAACTTCTGCTATTTGGTGGATGGGTACACTTTATGGTCTTTATTTAACATTTATGATTGTTGAGTTTTACTTTTTACTAAACAATGATATGAAAAAAGCTAAGATTTTTGGTCTTACAGGTCTTTTAGTAGGTCTTGCAGCTCACTCTAATCTTGGTTCAGTATTTGGTTTTTTAAATGCTCGTGAGATTTCTCAAGGAGTTTTTTATCCAACTTACTTTATTTTAACTGCATTTATTACTGGTATATATTCAGCATATATCATCATGGGCTTTAGATATAAACTAAATTTTCCAGCAGAAGTTAAAAAAATGTTAGAGGGACTTGCAAAAATTCAAGGTCTTTTAATCTCTATTTTAATTTTCTTCGTAACTTGGAAAATGTTAACAGACATCTATGGTGGTGTTGAAAACAAAGCTGATGTTGCACTTCATATCTTAGGTAGTACAACTTTTCAACTTGAAGTTTTACTTGCTATGGTTATACCTTTATTAGTTGTGTTAAAAGACTTTGGTAAAAGTCCAGTTCTTATGTTTTGGGCTTCTATGACGGGTATGATTGGTATCTTCTTTATGAGATATAATCTTGTACACGATACACAATTAAAACCTCTTCAGATGCTAAAAACTACTGAGTATCAATTAGCTCCTACATGGGTAGAGTATTTCCCATCAGCTGCTGAGATGCTTATATGTGCTGGTGGTGTTGGTCTATGTATGCTTATGTACTATGTTGGTACTAAAGCGTTTAATCTTGATGAAGAACATCACTAAATAAAACTCTAAACTCTCTTGATTTTCGCTATAATTGCGAAAATCTTTTATGGAGAGTTTTATGAAAAGACTTCTACAATTTTACTTATATCGTTATTAACTTTTTTAGGATGTTCAGATTCAAAAAAAGAGCAAGATACGGTTATTAAAGTTCAAAATCACAATATTGAAACTACAGAAAAAATAACACCAAATAAACAATATACACTGGATGAAATATATATAACAATGTGTATAACTTGCCATTCTCATGATGGTTCAGGGAATGTTGACAAACTTACACCATCTATAACTGGCAAAACTCAACAAGAGATTCAACAAGCATTAACTGATATTGAAAACGATACAGGTCATATTGTTATGGAACATAATCGTGGTGAGATTTTAAAGATGGGTATGCAATATTCTGCTAAAGAGATGTCTTTATATATGGATGAAAGATTTAATTAATTTTTCCACAATTACTCCACAATTCTTTATTATAATTGTGATGTAAAAAGGATATAACTTAGAAAATATTATCAAAATGTTACATTTATTATAATATTTATCTATGATACTTATAATAAATATTTTATTTATATTTTCTTAGTTACAATATACGAAATTTTCAAGGAGAAATAATGAAAAAAATCGCAAAAATAGCACTAGCTGCTACAATACTTTTAACTTTAGGTGCAACTACTGTAAGTGCTGATTCTAATAAAGGTCAAAAACTTTATGTTAAGAAATTAAAGAAATCTTGTGGAATTACTGGTGCTGCAATGGCTGCTAAACATTCTCAAGATGAGTGGTCTGAGGTTAAAGATGCTGGTAAAATAGCTGATGAAATTAAAAGTATTTGTCCAGATGTAAAAGACAAAGCTGTAAAAGAAAAATACTTAAACCACTATTTTGACTTTTTCCATAACTTTGCTAATGATAGTGGAAATGTTCCATCTTGTTAATCAAATAGATTAAGAAGATATATAACTTGGGTTTTACCTAAGTTATAGCATTATGAAAGATATAACTCACTGCTTCACAACTAAATCAGAAATAACAAACCTATCAACTTTAAATAATAACCTACTCTATTATAGTACAATAAAAAATGGTATTAAAATATTTTCATCCCCTCAATCTAAAATTATTAAAAATATTCAAAGTGAACGATTTAACAAAGAGATAAAAGCTTTTTGTATTAGTTTAGATGCAAAATTAATAGCTATCGCAGATAAAAATAGTATAGAAATTATCTCTATAGAAAATAATTCTATTATAAATACTATCCCTATTTCATCTTCTGTTAATGTTTTAGGTTTTGATTTTTCAAACACTTACTTACTTGTTGGAACTACAAATGGAGAGCTTTTTCAATATAGATACAATAATACTTCAAAACTCTCTATATTACATGAATTTGCAAAAGATAAATACAATAATATAAATGTTTTGGCTCTCTTTGACACAAAACTTGTAACAGCTACTAATAATGGTTCTATATGTTTTGTTGATATATATATACATAATTCAAAAGAGTTAATTTTAAATTCAAGAACAAAACTAACGGCTATTTGTTTTATAGATGAAGATAATATAGCAATTGGTGATGCTATGGGTAATTTATCTTTTATTTGTATAAAAAAATATAAAACTAATAAAAAGCTAATAACTCCTTTTGAAAAAATTTCACAAATTATTGTTATCCCAAATTCAGATTATATGCTTTTAAATGGCAATAAAAATTATATCACTCTTGTAAATATAAAAATAAAAAAAATCTCTATTTTAAAATATCTGACATTTGAAGAAAAAATCAAATATATTGCTATAAGTAATGATGGGATGCTTTTTATAGCTTTAGCAAATAACTATATTTTAAATATAAATATCTCTAGCACCCAAGAGCTAAGCTCATTGATAGTACAAAATAGTATAGCTGAAGCGTATAAGCTTTTAGAAATAAATCCATTACTTAATGGTTCTCATGAACACGATATTTTAGAACAAAAATATAGGCGTTCATATAAAGAAGCTACATTAGGATTAATTCATAAAAATAAAACTGCAATAATAAGAATGGAATCTATATATAGAAATATAGTTTCTAAACAAGAAGATATAAGAAATCTTTATAAAGCTTTTAAAGAGTATTCCCATCTAAAAGATTTGTTTTTAGAAAAGAGATATGCAATTTGCTATGCTATTGTCGATAAATATCCACCTCTTAAAGCTACCCCTGAGTATAAAAAACTAGAAGAAAGATATAAATCATCTATTCTAGCCGCACAACTTCAGATGAGTATTGGTGAGCAAGATATTGCAAAATCAATTTTACAAGATTATATAACTATTAGATCTAAAAGACCCATGATAAAACCATTACTAGAAAATAATCATGAATTTTTACTCCATCAAAATAGAACTAAGAAAAAAGCAAAATTAAATGAAAATATATTTAATTTTCAACAAGCATATAACAATAATGAGTTTAATTATTGTTATGAGATACTTGATAAAAATAGTTCTTTAAATGAATTAGAGATTGCTAAATTACTAAATAAACATTATCAAAATATAATATATAAATGTGATGAATTTGCCTTAAAAGGTGATATAAAAAGTGTTCAAAATGAGCTTGGCACTCTAATCAAAATATCTACTAGAAAACAAAAAACAGGTAGTTTACTAAAAGTAAGTTTTCATGTAAAAATAACAATTTTAATAGATAAAAAGAGTTTTAAAGAGGCTGAAAATATGATATATTCATATATAGATATATTTGGTATAGATTCTGAATTTTCTTGCTTAATGAAAGAGTTTGAAACTTTATCATCAGTTAAATTAGCTATAAGTGATGAGCAACAAATAATAAAAGAGAAAGATGATTGGTTCTATTCAGAATTTTTTAATCAGTAAAATTATTTTTTATTAGTTATTTTATACACAAAACTAAATATCTCTGCAACGGCTCTATATAGTGTATCTGGTACTTCCCTATCAAGTTCTACTTTTGATAATAGTTCCACTAAATCTTCATCTTTTTTTATAGGTAAATTATTTTCTTCAGCTATTTTTATAATATTTTGGGCTGTTGTTCCCTCACCTTTTGCAACAACACGAGGTGCGTTTTCTTTTTGAGTATCATATCTTAATGCTGCTGCTTTTTGTTTCATACTTTTATCTCAAAACCCATTTGTAAATTATCATCTATTGTACCATAAGGTGAATTTTGTATTTTAGATTTTGGCTCAAATAGCCTTATCTCTCTAGGAGTTATTTTTATATCTATAAGTGCTGAACGAAGTGATGGTATATTTTGTTGTACTAACTCTTTAAACTCTTTGTTAGTTGAATAAATATGTATATTTAATTGATTTTCATCATATAGAGCTAGTTTAAGATTTATCTCTCCATACTCTTTTAGTTTCAAATTAATATCACAAAAAAACTTATCATTTTTAGCTTTTTTTACTTCTATATTTCCATCTTCTAATTGATCCCATGAAAAAGGTAAATACAAAGATGAACCATTAGATAAATATGAAACTAATTGATAATTATCTATTTGAAGAGAAAGCTTGTCAATATGTTTTAATACTTCACTTTGGTTAGGATGTGATGATTTTGAAATATCTTCACTAGCCTTGTGTAAAATAGCTTTTAGGTCATTAGAAACTATACTTTTTATACTCTCTGGTGTATCTTTAGCATTTTTGATATTTGCTTCTAAAAATACACCAGAATTTATAAACTTTTGCTTAAGCTCTGAACCCTTTAAATCCTTAATATCTATAAGAAAATTTTTTAATACTTTTTCTATTGGAAGTGATTCTTTTTCCTTTGTTGGTAGTAGTAAAGTTTTCAAGTCATTAGAAACTATACTTTTTAAAGTACTTGAAGAATTATTTGAATTTTTTAAATTAGTTTCTAAAAATGTTTTTAGAGAAGTGAGTTTTTCTTTAAGTTCTGAACCTTTTAAATCTTTAATATCTGTAAGAAAACTCTTTATTGTTTTTTCTATAGTGCTATTATCTTTAAGATTTTGTTCTAAAGATAGAGTTGGCTTTATAAATTTTTCTTTAAGCTCTACACCTTTTAAATCTTTTATATCGGCTAAAATATTTTGTAAAGTTTTTTCTATGGGGAGTGGGTTTTTATCTGATTTTATAGAGTTAAGTAAATCTTTTATAGTTGTTGAAACACTACCTAGATTTTTAAGTGTAGGATTGTTTTTAACCAGTTCTAGTAAGACTTTATTTGAAGAGTTTGGATTTGTACTTTGTTTAAGTATATCACCCATCATAGATTTTAAATCTTTAAAAGATGATAAGCTTTGTAACTCTTTAGGTGAAGCAGATTTAAGTGCCTCACTAAGAGCTTTATTTGTATTTGGAAGTAATATATCTAGCTGTTTAGAGATCGAAGTATTTATCATATATCAGCTAGTTTAAGAGTTAGCCCTTTTAAGTGTGATATAGGGTAGGAGTAAGCTATACCTTCACCACCACCTGTTATATCTAAATCTTTCACTATAGTTTTTATAATGCTATCTACATTTTTAGTAGGTGTGATAAACATTAAGTTTGCATCAGTAGAGTCTGAATGAAGTCTTCTATGGAAGTTATCCATCTCATCTAGTCCCATGCCATGAGCGGTCATTATAGTTACACCATGAGCTCCAGCTTTTTTAGCACTTAGTAATGCTTGTAATTCTTCATCAAAAGGTACTATGATGTGAACAGCTGAGAATTGCATTTTATATGAGTGTCGTTTATCAGTTCCTGCTACATTTACAGTAGATAAACCCATATCTTCAACATGCTCTAAAGCATGACGAAGTTCATCCATATGCATCTCCTCTTTCTCATGTTCACCTTTAACACCCATTTTCTCAGTAATTACACCATAAGCCATAACTGTAAGCATAGGGAAAAGTGAAGCAAAAGCGATAAGTCCAAAACCATCTATAAGTGGATCACGCCCTGGGATGTTTGTAGCTAAACCAAGACCTAAAGCTGCTACAAGAGGAACAGTAACAGTTGAAGTTGTAACACCACCACTATCATAAGCTATAGGGATAATATACTTAGGTGCAATAAATGTAAGTGCTATAACAAATACATAACCAGCTGAGATAAACCAAACAATATCTCCACCACTTACAATTCTAAATGCACCCAAAGATATACCCATAGCTACACCAAATGCAACGAAAAGACGAAGAACAAAATCATTTATCTTCCCATCACTAATCTCTTTTGCTTTTCTAGCAATAGCTGTTAATGAAGGTTCAGCCATAGTAGTTGAAAAACCTATAGTAAATGCAAATGCATAGATAATAAAAGTGCTATCACTTTGAGTAAGTTGAAATGCCATAGTCTCACCAAGTGAGAAAAGACCCATCTCTAAACCAATAATGAAAGCATCAAGACCGATAACAACAAGCCCAAAAC
Organism: Campylobacterota bacterium; assembly: GCA_034659595.1. Classification (GTDB taxonomy): domain Bacteria; phylum Campylobacterota; class Campylobacteria; order Campylobacterales; family Sulfurimonadaceae; genus Sulfurimonas. Next base: position 11,867 of record JAYEHQ010000017.1, on the reverse strand, counting down.
CAATAAGTACATTTTTCATGTTCTCTATTGATTTTTTAAGCACTACATATTGAAAGAAAAAGATAACAGCGACAATAGGCACAACATCCATAAGTACACTAAATAAACCTTTTAGTATAGCTAATATATCAAATTCAAATGCAGCAGATGCTTCTAAGGCTTCAACAACTACAGGTGCAGTAATAGCAGATGCTTCTACAAATTGATAAACAAAAATTCCATAAAATTGAACAAAAATCATAGGTGTAAGAGATGCAAAAGCAATAAGCCCAAAACCATCTAAAACAGGATTTCTACCCTTGATAGTAGATGCAAGACCTATACCTAGAGCTGCTACAAGAGGAACTGTAACTGTTGAAGTTGTAACACCACCAAGGTCAAATGCAAGACCAACTATCTCATTTGGAGAAAAAGCAGTAGCTGCTACAACTAAAATATAACCAGTAATGATATAGTAATGGATAGGATGACCTTTTATAATCCTAAATACACCAATAACTATCGCGAAACCAACAGAAAATGCAACAACTAATCTAAGAACAAGTGCATCAATCCTACCACTACTAATACCAGCAGCTTTATCAGCAATAACTAAAAGAGCAGGTTCGGCAATGGTAGTACCAAAACCAACCATAAAACCAAAAAGAAGTATCCATATGGTTGAACCATGGTGGGCAAAGTCAGATGCGAGCTTTTCCCCAACAGGAAATATAGCAACTTCAAGACCTAGTAAAAATACAGCAAGACCAACACCAACAATAGCTAAACCAATAGCGGTAGAAAGCCAATTTTCAGGAACACTCTGAATGATGGCAAGTTGAAAAAAAACAATAACCAATATAATTGGCATCAAGTCACGAAAAGACTCTTTTAAGAGCTTTAAAAATAATGTAATACTAAGCAATAGCATCCTTTATAAAAAATGTAACATATTTTACTATAATTTCGCTATGAAAACATTATTTATAGGTGACATTAAAAGTGGAAAATCTTTAAATGCACAAAACTACACATTAAATAACTCAAAAGTTAAAAGCTTTTAATTAATCTAATAGTTTAATAAGTTCGTCTTGTGACCACTCTCTAAAATCTTGACTAACATTGTTTTGTATATCAAAATATCCAAAGTTAAATTTGCATTTATTTGTTAAATCATTTTCATCTATATCAGTATTGTGAGTAGTGAAAATCATTTGAGCATTTTTTGGATTGGTTTCTTTATTTTCAAATAAATCAACAAGTAATGGTAATAAATCAGGATGAAGATTTGTATCAAATTCATCTAATACTAAAGTTGTACTTTCAGTCAAAGCTATATGGTATAGTCCAAGTTGTCTGTATAACTCTTTTGTACCACTAGATTGCTCAAAAAAAGTAAGAAACTTTGTTTTAGGATATCTTTTACAAACTCAAGTGCATTTTTATTTTTATGATGAAATTTTAATTTAAACTTAAAGCCTATTTTTAGGGATTTAGATTCTTTAAACTATCGGAAGTGGGATTTCAATCCCACTTCCGATAGATATTAAGTTTAAATTTATTTTTTATAGGATTTACCTAAATAAATAATTAAGATTAATAAAAAAATACAATTGTTTTACTATAATTTCGCTATGAAAACATTATTTATAGGTGGCATTAAAAGTGGAAAATCTTTAAATGCACAAAACTACACATTAAAAAATTCAACATCAAAACCTCTTTATCTAGCTACTACAGAGTTTATAGATGATGAGATGCAATTAAGAGTACAAGCTCATAAAGAAAACAGACAAGATGATTTTACAACTGTGGAAGAGGGGATAAATCTATATGATGTTATTTCCTCAACAAAAGATGCAGTTTTAGTAGAGTGTGTAAGTATGTGGATAAACAATATGCTTTATCATAAGTTTAATTATGAAGATATGCTTAAAGAGTTAGAAAAATTATTTAAACTAGATAATACAATAGTATTTGTTTTTAACGATGTTGGAAGTTCTATCGTAGCAAATAATAAATTAGCTCGTGAATTTGTAGATATAAGTGGAAAATTATCTCAACTTATAGCATCTGAATGTGATGAAGTTTTTCATACTATAGCTGGAATAAGCACTAAAATAAAATGATACAAATTTTAAAAGGTTTTGCATTATCTATATCGATGCTAACAATCATCCCATTTTTTAAAGTTCATGATTTTTACAAAGGCATCAACGGTTACGCTGTTATGTTTTATCCATTAGTTGGATTTTTACTTGGTATGATTTTATGGGGTACTTTTGTTTTACTTCAAAACTTTTTACCACTTATGCATCTAAGTATCTTAATTTTCTCTCTTTTAATTTTACTTACAGGAGCTATCCATCTTGATGGGTTTAGTGATACTGTTGATGGACTTTATGTAGCAAAAGAAAAAGCTTTAGAAGTTATGAAAGACCCAAACACTGGTGGTATGGGGATGATTTTTAGTGTGGTATTTTTGATTTTAAAAGCATCTTCTATAGTATCGCTTTTAGTGATAGATGCTACTCTTATATATCTGCTACCCATAGTTTTGATGCTATCTCGTTTTAATGCTGTTATAGCTATATACTTTTATCCATACATCAGTAAAAATGGTATGGGCAGTTTAGCAAAAGAGGAACTGAAACTATTTCAAGTTATTATTGCATTTATCTATGTAATAGCTTTAGTTATTATATTTTATAAAATCTCTTTACTATTTATTTCATTATCAGTTTTCTTATTCTTAGGTTTATTTTTTATCAAAAGATATAGTGGTTTTACTGGTGATATTTATGGTTTTAGTATTGAAGTTACTGAGCTTATATTACTAAACTTTATATTAATTACAATTTTATAGTAAAGGTATTGAATTATGTACTACCAAAACGAACTAAAAGCACTAAAAAGGTCTGGTCGTTATCGGACTCGTGAAATTGTTAATGATGAGTTGAAAGACTTTGCATCAAATGACTACTTGGGACTTGCACACAATCAAGAACTTCATCGCTTAACTTGTAAAGAGTTAGAAAAATCACCACAACACTCTGCTAAAGCATCTTTACTTGTAAATGGTTATCATCAATCTCATGCTGATTTTGAAAAAGCTTTGTGCGATGCAAATGGGTTTGAAGATGCTGTAGTAGTTGGTAGTGGATTTAATGCCAATATAGCACTCATAGAAGCACTTTGTCGTAAGGGTGACATACTTTTTATGGATGAACTATACCATGCGTCAGGTGTTTTAGCTACAAATTTAAAAGATGTAAGTGTAGTGTTTTTTGTTCATAACGATATGGATGAGTTAAAAAAGTTACTTGCTAAATATCCAAATGCAAAAAGAAAAATCATAGCAGTTGAGGGCTTCTACTCTATGGATGGTGATATGTGTGACAAAGAGGTGTTTGATATAGCAGATACAAATGATGCTATCCTCATAGTAGATGAAGCACATAGTAGCGGAGTTATAGGTAATAATCTGATGGGCGTATTTGATTATTATAATATCACTATAAAGCCAAATCATATAAAAATGGGTACACTTGGAAAAGCTTATGGAAGTTTTGGAGCTTTTATCTTAGCATCTTCACACATCATAGAGTATCTTATAAACCGTGCAAAACCTATCATCTATGCCACTGCTTTATCTTTATATGATACTATTTTAGCTCATAAATCTTTAGAGTACATCTTAAAAAATAAAGAGATTTTAAAGTTCCAAATAAAACAGAGACAGCTTATAGTTTATGAAGAGTTAAATATAGCAGTTGATGGTTTGATAGTGCCAATACTCATAAATGACAATGTAAAAGTTATAAAGATTAGAGATGCTTTAAAAAAAGATGGTTTTGCAGTTGGTGGCATCAGACAGCCTACCGTACCAAAAGCCATAGTAAGGCTCATAGCTAGAATAGGTCAGAGTGAAGAAGATTTAAGAATTTTATGTAAAAAGATAAGGAAAATGATATGAATATAAACGAAAGTAATATCCGAGATTTTATGTCACTTAATGACTATGTTAATGGTACAGCGTATTTTTTAAATAATCGTGTAAAAAAGTGCTTAGTAAAAGTAAATACTACTAATTTAGTAATGATTGATGGGATAGTTGATGGAAGTGATATTTATACTCAAAAAATCAAAATTACTAAACAAGGTCAAAAATATAATTTTGCTGGAAGTTGTAGTTGTCCTGTTAGCTATAACTGTAAACATGTAGTAGCTGTTTGTTTAGAATTTGCAAAAGATGGGGAAACAAAAGTAGATATAACTAAAAAAACTGATACTAAAGCATTAGTTAATTCTTGGCTAGATGGTTTTGATGATGAGAAAGAGGATGAAAAAGTTATAAATACAGATGATTATTTTATAACTTATAGACTTTTTGGTAAAGATAAAAATAAAGATGAACTCAAGTTTTATAAATCAAAATATTTAAAGAGTGGTGGACTTGGTAAAGGTATGATATTAGATAGTTTTAAATTTACAGATCTTTTTTATTATCAAAATCTTAGAAATGAGAAAGATAATGAGATAGGTAGATTAGTGGGAGGTTTTGATTATTCTAGGTGGGGAGGAACTACTCAAAAGTTTAAAGGGATTTTTGGTGCTTCGGTTTTAAAAGAGATTGTAGCAACTTCTAGATGCTTTTATGATGAAAATAAAGAGCCTTTAAAGTTAAGCCATGAAGTGTTTAAGCCAGAATTTGACTTTAAACTTTATAAGGGTGAATACTCCATAAAATCAAATGTAGGAAAAGAGTATAAATTTTTAGATACAAATCCTCCATATATATTAGATAAAAATGCAAATATAATTTATGAATTTGATATGGATATAGACATATTTAAAAAACTTTTAAAAGCTCCAAAATTAAAAAAGGAAAATATAGGTAAAGTTTATGAAACTATTGGTAAAAAAATACCAAATATAGCTATAAAAACTCCAAAAGGGATAAAAACAAAAACTATAGATGTCAAGCCAATTCCACAAATCCATCTAAACAGCACATCTTTTAAAATTGATTTTAATTATAAGGGGTTTGAAGTTAGCTTTGAAGCACGAGAAGAGATAAAAGCTTTTTATAAAGAAGATGAAAAGATAGAGATAAAAAGAGATTTAGATTTTGAAACAGATGCCAAAGCTAAAATAGAGAGTTTTGGGTTTAATACTGAGATAAAAAATGATGATATTTGGGTAGAGTTTAAAGACAGTAACCGACAACAACAATTACAAGTCTTTAAAGAGTTTAGATTAACACATCTAAATACCCTTGAAGAAGATGGATGGTATATAAAAGATTTAGAAGAGTTTGCTATGAAGTTTGAGGCAAATTCTGAAGTTGTTGTTGAGAGTGAGGGGAAAAATGATTGGTTTAGCCTCTCTTTTAATTTAGAGTTTAATGGGGTATCTCAACCTATAGCACCTTTGGTAAGTGGTATTTTAGAAGAGTTTGATACGCTAGAAGCGATGCCCGAAATGGTTAATGTAGAAGTAGAAGAGAACCATTTTGTAGAGGTTCAAACAAAGCAAATAGCACCTATTATAAAAACCATTGTAGAACTAATGGATAAAAAAGATAAAGATGATGACTTAAATATTTCATCTTTTGATGCTCATCTTATAGCAAATCTTGATGATGGTGTTATTTGGAGAGGTTCAAAAGAGATTTTGGAGCTATCTAAAAAACTCAAAAATTTTAAAGGTATCAAAAAAGTTGAACCTCCAAAAGCACTAAATGCATCGCTTAGAGAGTATCAACAAGAGGGTTTAAACTGGCTTGGATTTTTACATGAATTTAGATTTAGTGGAATTTTAGCGGATGATATGGGGCTAGGAAAAACGATACAGACTTTAGCACACCTCTCAAAACTAAAAGAGGATGGTAAGCTAGACAAACCATCTCTTATAGTGATACCAACCTCACTTGTTACTAACTGGAAAAATGAAGCTAAAAGGTTTACACCAAATCTAAAAGTATTATCACTTCATGGAAATGATAGAGCAGAACTGTTTGATGAAATAGAAAAAAATGATATTTTACTTACAACTTATGCACTTATTGTTAGAGATGAAGAGAAATTTGATAAATTGAAATTTAGCTACATAATTTTAGATGAAGCACAAAAGATTAAAAATCCAAAAACTAAAATGGCAGTAGCTATTAAGAAGTTTACAAGTGATTATCGGTTAGCTTTAAGTGGAACACCGATAGAAAATCATCTAGGGGAATTATGGAGTATATTTAGCTTTTTGATGCCAGGATTTTTAGATAGCCTTAGTTTTTTTCGGACTTATTATCAAAATCCAATAGAAAAAGAGCATAACTTTAGTAGGCAAGAACTACTAAATAAGAGGATAAAACCTTTTATGATTAGAAGAACAAAAGAGTTAGTAGCATCAGAATTACCAGAGAAAAGTGAGATAATAAAATATACACAGTTCAGTAGCAAACAATCAGCACTTTATGAATCTGTAAGGATAGCGATGGAGGAAAAAGTGCGTCTAGCTGTAGAAGCTAAAGGTCTTGCTTCTTCACATATAACGATGCTTGATGCACTTTTGAAACTTAGACAAGTTTGTTGCGACCCATCTTTGTTAAAAATAAAAGAAGCACAAAAAGTAAAAGAGAGTGCAAAACTTGAACTATTTTTAGATTTGGTTGATGAGCTTTTACAAGAGGGTAGAAAGATTTTAGTATTTTCACAATTTACATCTATGCTTAGCATCATAGAAGAGAAAATAAAATCAAAAAAAATTAGCTATACAAAACTTACAGGAAGCACTACAAAAAGGGAAAAGGTGATAGATGAGTTTACATCTGGAAAAGCTGATATATTTCTCATATCACTAAAAGCAGGTGGAGTTGGACTAAACCTAACTCAAGCTGATACCGTAATCCACTACGACCCATGGTGGAATCCAGCAGTTGAGAATCAAGCAACAGATAGAGCTTACCGCATAGGGCAAAAAAAAGCAGTATTTGTTTATAAACTCATAGTTGAAAATACCATAGAGCAAAAAATACTAGAACTTCAAAAGAAAAAACAAGCTATACAAGATGGCATCTATGATGAAAATAAACAACAAGATGATGTGAAATTTAAAGGTGATGAGTTGTTGGAGCTTTTAAAGTAGTATTAAAATAAACTAGTTCTAAAGAGTTGTTTCTTTAGAAATAGTTTTTGCAAAACCTGCACCTTTTTTAGTTTTTGCTTTTAGTTCAAGACTCTCTATATATTCTTTATAGTTTATATTTTGTTCGTGCATTAGAGCAAATGATTTAGCTATAACTGCTATGGTATTAGGTACTTCACCTTTTTTTTTATAAGACTGAATATTTTTTTCACTAACTTTTATAAGTTTGCTAAATCTAGGAAGGGTTATCTCTGCATCGAGTAATAATTTTTTAAAATCTATAAATGTCATAAATGGATTATAACTAATTTTATATATAAAAAGAAACTAATCTCTATATTTTATTCCAAAAACTTGACAAAAACTATATAAAAAATATATAATTACCATAATTTATTACTAAAAGTAGTAAAAACTTACTTAAAGGAGCCAAAATGGCTAAAAAAACAAAAAAAGAGATAGAAAAAAAAGAAGCTCAACAAGCTAAGAAACAAGCTAAAAAGACTGAAAAAAAGAAGATAGAGAAAAAAAAGTCTAAAAATAAAGCTAAAAAAGTTGAAAATAAAAAAAAGATTGCTAAAAAACAAGCAAAAAAAATAGAAAAGAAAAAGAAGATTTCTAAAGAAAAAAAGAAAAAAGCTTCTAAGAAAAAATAGTATAATTTCATTAGTTGTAGCAAAGGGATTTTTATTCCCTTTGTATAAAGACTAATCTTGTCCCACCCTTCCCTTCACAAATCTAATCAACATAAAAAGTATAAAAACATTTTAACTTGCTATAATTTCAAAAAAATTTTGGAGAAAATATGAAAAATTTTAGAAATATAATTTTTGTTTTAGTTGTGATAGTTTTTGTTTTACAGATGATAGTTATGAAAGAGGATTCAAAACTTGAGGCTAAACCGTTAAATGCACCCATAGGACTTAGTACATTTGCTTTGTATGACATAGCAAAAAATGTAGGTGGAGATACACAAGAGTTTTTTATGTTGATGCCTTTTGGTGCAGATGCACATAGTTTTGAGCCAACTCCAAAACTTATAGCCAAAATTCAAAGAAGTTCTTTAGTAATATATAGTGGTGCAGGTCTTCAACCTTGGATAGAAGATTTTGATTTTGAAAATAGAGCAGTAGATATGAGTCACCATATTAAACTAAAGATTGTAGATAATGATAACTCATGTAGTCATGAACACCATGATGAAAATGAACACCAGCATCATCATAAAGAAAGTAGTAGTGGAGCTGTAGATCATCATTATTGGTTAGATATGGATAATATGGTAAAAATGACAGAGATGGTAACAAGAGAACTTATAATAATCTCACCAAAAAATAAAGATCTTTACAACAAAAATAAAGATACATATATAACAATGTTAAAAAAATTAGATGCTGATTATAAAAAAATATTATCTAGTTGTAAAAAAGAGACTATCGTTGTAAACCATAATGCTTTTTCATATCTTAGTGATAAATATGGTTTTCATACACAAGCTTTAAGTGGACTCTCTCCAGATGCACAGCCAGATGCAAAAACTATGATAAAACTTATAGAGGTTGTAAAAGAGCATAACCTTTCAACTGTTTTCTTTGAGAGCTTTGCATCTGATAAAGCTATGAAAAGTATAGCAAAAGAGGCAGGTGTTGGTGTTGATGTTCTTCAACCATTAGGAAATATTACAGCAGATGAAGCTAAAAACAATATGAGTTATGAAGATATTATGAGACAAAATTTAGAAAAAATCTCAAAAGCTTTAGAGTGTAAATAAAATCTTATGAATTTTAAAGTACCCATTTTTGATGTTAAAAACTTAAACTTTAGAGTTGACAACCAAAATATACTTTCAAACATATCATTAGAGATATTTAAAGCGGAATATATCGCTATCATAGGTCCAAATGGTGGTGGTAAAACAACGCTTATACGGATGCTGTTAGGGCTTGAAAAACCAACTAGTGGTGAGATTAAACTATATGGTAAAAAATTAAAAGATTTTAAAAAATGGAGCAAAATAGGTTTTGTTCCCCAGCGGGCAGCATTAGTAGATGCATCTTTTCCAGCGACAGTTGAAGATATTGTCAATATGGGCAGAATCTCTAAAAGAAAACTTTTTTCAAAAAAATCAAAAGAAGATATAGATGCAGTAGAAGATGCCATGAAAAAAATGGATGTATTTGATTTAAAAAACAAAATAATAGGTAATCTTTCAGGTGGACAAAAACAAAGAGTTATGTGTGCTAGAGCATTAGCATCTAATCCTGAGATTTTGATTTTGGATGAGCCAAATACAGGGGTAGATGTAGTTTCTCAAAATAGATTTTATGCACTTCTTAAAAAACTAAACGAAGATGACAAAATCACCATAGTTTTTATAACACATGACATAGGCGTTATAGCAGATGACATAGCAAGACTTTTTACAGTAAATGAAAAGATTCAAGTTTGTAATGACCCTAAAAAAGCGATAACTTGTGAAGATATGAGTGAACTTTATGGAATAGATGCACATTTGATTCATAATCATCGGCATGAGCATTAAGTGACTTAATAGACGAGGAGTAATAATGAATTTAATAGAATTAGGAAAAAAAGAAGGTTTAATAACTTTTGACGAAAAAGAAAAATATATTACATATATAGGACAAAGTGCAAGACCTAGAAACTATTCAAATCCAGAAGAAAAAGTACAAGCAGAAGCTTATTTAAAATTAGTTTTAAATTATGGCTATCCTAAAGAATATATTTCATTATTTCAAACTGTAAAAATGGCTTCTTCCTCAAAAGAAGCTGACATTGTTGTATATAAAGATAAAGAACATACACAACCGCATATTGTTGTAGAGTGTAAACACAAAGATGTGTCAAAGCAAGAATTTGATCAAGCTATAGAACAAGCGGCAAGTTATGCTTATGCACTAGCTGGAAGTATTCAGTATATTTGGATTATTTCAAGTATAGAAAAAAGTTTTAAAATAGACAAAGATAGTAGTGTAAAGCAAACTATTCCTGATATTCCTAGATATGGTAAAACAACAATACAAAAATATAAGTATGCAAAAGGTGGAAAAGTTTCAACTGATGTAATCTTAGATACTGAAACAAAAAAGAACTTTTTTGATATAGAAACTATAGAACAAAGTGAACTAACAAAAAGATTTAAACAAGCACATAATGCACTTTGGGCAGGGGGTGAGCTTAATCCAAGTTCAGCTTTTGATGAACTTGATAAACTTATCTTTTGTAAAATTTGGGATGAACGAAAACTACGAAAAGATGGAAAACCTTATGATTTTCAGATATTTAGTGAACCAATTCCAAAAGATGCTACAGATAAAGATAAAAAAAAGATAGAAGATAAAATAACAAATGAACTTTTTAAAAGAGTAAATGCACTTTATGCTGAGGGACAAGAAAAAGATCCAGAGGTTTTTAAAGATGATATACGACTTGAAGCTCCAAAAGTAAAAACAGTTGTAAGTTATCTTGAAGATATTAATCTTAGTGAAACAGATTTAGATTCTAAAGGTAGAGCATTAGCAGACTTTTTGCCAACTGTAACCATAACTGCAAAAAATCTTGCAACAGAGATAACAAACCACAATGTAAAACAGAATAATCTACAAGGTCAAAATTCTATTACAAATGAACATATTACAAATAATAAAAATGTAAGAAAACTACTAGATGATAGTGGAATAAAACCAGAGGAACTACCTGCTTCAAAAGATTTAAAAAAGTTAGAAAGAGCAGTTAAATCAAATGAAAAGAAGATGATAAAGCAAAGTCAATTTCCTAAGAAATTAAAGGGTGTTGATGATGAGTAAATTTAAATTAAGTGATGGAATAAATAAAGATAAAATATTTTTAATAAACTCTAATGAATTAACCACACAATGGTCACCAACTTTTTACCATAAAGAACAATTGAAATATTTAGATATTTTTTTAAATTCTAATTATAGATTTGATATTAAAAAATTAAATAAAATAATAAACATATCTAGTGCAAAATCAGTAGCTTCTAAAGTTGGTACATATATCGGTATGGCAAACATAGAATCAAGTACAGGTAAATATATTCCATCTGAAAATGATAAAGGTAAAGGTGATTGTTCTTTATTTAAAAAAGGAGATGTATTATTTGGAAAATTAAGACCTTATTTAAATAAAGTTTATTTAGCAGATTTTAATGGTGGCTGTACTACAGAGTTTATAGTGATGAATACATTAGATGAAAATATTATTTCTAATAAATTTTTATCAATATTTTTACTTTTAGATTGTGTAGTAAATCAAACTAAACATATGATGACAGGCAATACATTACCAAGATTACAAACATTTGATATTGAAAATTTAATTATTCCAATACCTCCTAAAAATATTCAACAAGAAATTATAAATATAATGGATAATGCATATATCCAAAAAAAACAAAAAGAAAAACAAGCAAAAGATTTATTAGATAGTATTAATACTTATCTTTTAGATGAATTAGGTATCACTTTACCAGAGACTGATAACAGTTTAGAAAAAAGAATTTTTGAAGTTAATTTGAGTGATGTTAGTGGTGGGAGATATGATGTAAGCTACTATAAACCATATTATGATAGTTTTAAGAATTGTATAAAAAAAAGTAACTCTAGTTTATTTATTTTAAAAGATTTAATTTACAAAATTGATACAGGTAATGGTATTTATAAATTTGATAAAGAGGGTGTAAATTATTTAAATGTCAATAA
>JAYEHQ010000016.1:0-5334 GCA_034659595.1 Campylobacterota bacterium | reverse complement strand
GTTACTAAGGTTAAGTTACCCAGAGTATGAATATATTGGTCAAATAAATCAACATCAAAACTATTTGTCCAACATTCAGGTAGTTTTGAATATTCTGTTTCAGGTAGTATATGTTCAATTGTTAAATTGCTATAAGGGATTGTTATCGAACGATTTTTTGTGTTTAAATAATATTCTATTTTATATAAAATATATTTTGTTCCTGTTTTATTATTAGCATATAATTGAGAACTAAAGATAGAGTCCGAAAACTCTATATCATTAGGATACCTACTCTGTCCTTGTTCCTCTTTCAATAATTTTAAAATTTCATCACCTACAGAAACTTTAGTAATATCTTCAATATTTTTAATAATTTTTGCAAATACATTTTTTGTTTTTCCAGGAGGAAGACCAATAATTATTCTTCTTATTAAATAATTTTCAATGATAATAGACACTTTATTTGTTATAGAATTATTATATTTTTCTACTTTTAGTAATAAAGGATAATAAGATTTTATATTTAAATGATTTAGAGAATATTGTGTAAATTCAAAATCTTTTTTTTCTAAAAATAATCTATGATAAATTTTAGAAAATTCTAATAAATCCTCTAAGATATCTTTTACAGTTAAATATATAGTTGATTGTTTTTGTAAATTAAAATATTTTTCAAAAGAATCATAAATACTACTTTTAGAAATTACATATTCCAATTTCATAGTTAAGTAATGCTGTAAAAATGTCAAGAGTAGGTCTTCATCATTATTTAAAAGCTTTTCTATTTCTTGCCAAAATCTTGTATATAATTCTGCTTGCTCTAAATCTCTTAAATTCATTAAGATAAAATTTTTAACCAAATCAGAGTCCTTTAAAGCTTTTCCTGTAGAATTTAAACTTGAAAATATCTTTTGGGGATTATCATGAGGTTCTAAAAATGTATCTATAATATCAACTCTATTTTCAAACTTTTCAATAAATTTATATATATTTTCTTTATTTTTTTTATATACTTATAAAATTCATTATAGTTCCTATAAATTAAATGCTTTTTATTCTCTTGATTTAATTTATCATTGAAAACTAACTTTCTAAAAATCTCAGAATCACTAGAAGCTAGTTTTAGTCTAATAGACTCCTCAATATTTTCAATATATTGATTAATAATATATTGTTCATTAATTCTATCTGCAGTTTTTATATCATTATTTTGTTTTAAAATATCTCTAATAGAAATTAAATACAAAGTTGTTGTTGTTAACCTTTGTTGTCCATCAATAATATGATACTTTTCTAACCTGTTGCCAATAGCTGAAGCTAATCCCATATCATTTACTTTAGAATAAACAATAGAATTTAAAAAATGAGTTTGGTCTAATATATCTAAATTTATCTCTTCTAAATCATCTAAAAATTGAGTTATATTAGACTTTGTCCATTTATAGCCTCTTTAATATATAGGGACAATAAATTGTTTTTCAGAATGTCCTATAAGTTTACTTAATTTTGCTTGACTCGCTTTCATCTTAGAAATATACCTTTTCAATCATTATTAAAATTTGCTTTTACCTTCATTTAAAAGAATACTTTTTTTAAAGTGAATATATACTGTAAAAAGGTATAACCCAAGATACAATTTATAAATCACTAATTTTAGGCTTTATTTATCTTTTGAAATTGCGTCTAAAACACCATTTATAAACTTAGGTGATTGTTCAGTTCCAAAAGCTTTAGTAATCTCTACAGCTTCATTTATAACAACAGCAGAATCTAAGTCACCAAAAAGTATCTCATAAGATGCAAGTCTAAGAGTAGCTCTTTCGATGCTTCCAAGTCTTTCAAAATCCCACTCTTTAAGATGCTCTATAATAGCTTTATCACAAGCTTCAAGATTTTCCATTACACCCTCATATAAATCAAGTGCAAAATCTTTTTGTTTGTTACGGATTTTTTTCTCTTCAAGTATCTCAGCTGTGTGTAAAGAAGTATTTCCATTTCCTAAGTCATATGCGTAAAGCAGAGAAACTACCGCCATTCTTGCGTGATGTCTAGTTGCCATATTCTTCCTTTTTAATAAATAATATTTTTTCTTTTAGTTTTGGCAGATAACTTCTCAAAATATTTTCTATAAATCCTAAATCAATACCCTCATAATCATGAACTATATAGTTCCTTGTATAATAAGCACCATCTCTATCTACTTCTAAATTATAAGTTTTAACTTTATCATCATCGAACTTTTTTAAAGTTTCTCCAATTTGTGATATACCCATAAGTATAGCCATTTGACCCTCAAAATCTTTTATAGATTTCACTATTCCAGCATGTCTTTTTATAATCTCTTCTATATTATCAATCATTTCAAGGATAAAATCTAATTTAGCCTCAAATGATTTTTTAGACATATATTACATCTTTTAAAATATATTTTTTAGCTGTTTTTGAAAGATTATTTCTTGGTGCTAAATCAACATCTTTTTTAATTGTTTTTTTTAGTATATTTTTTATATCTTCTAGTTTCTTAAAACCAGTAAAACCATCATATTTAGCATAAAATGTATCATTTAAATGATAAAGGATATCTACATCACTATTTTTTGTATAGTCATTTCTAACATAAGAACCAAAGATACCATCAATTATAAAACCATCAACTTTTAATATCTCTTTTAATAATTTTATTTTCTCAAGTATCTCAGTTTGCATAAATTTAATCTCTACATATTCTCATATAAATCTAAAAGCTCTATTATTGTAGTCATAGCTTCAAAACCTTTATTACCAGCTTTTGTACCAGCACGCTCTATTGCTTGCTCAATTGTGTCCGTAGTTAAAACTCCAAAAGAAACTGGTTTTTGGTATTTTAAACTTACAGTTGCTATCCCCTTAGTAGCTTCAGCAGATACATAGTCAAAGTGAGGAGTACTTCCACGGATAACTGCACCTAATGCACATACTGCATCATATTTTCCACTAGCTAAAAGCTTCTCTATTACCATCGGTAATTCAAATGCACCTGGTGCTAAAACATGAGTTAAATCAGCTTCATCTCCACCATGACGAGAAAATGCATCTGATGCACCCTCCACTAATCTATCTACTATAAAATGATTCCATCTTGTACTAACGATTGCAATTTTTTTGCCCTTAGTTACTTTTAACTTACCTTCGATTAAGTTCATCATATTTCCCTTATTTTTTTGATTTTTTCTATAAGAAGTTTTAATTCGTCTAATTTTACCATATTTGGACCATCACTCAAAGCTATGCTTGGGTCAAAGTGTGTTTCAAAGAAAAAACCATCCACTCCAACAGCGGCAGCACCAGATGCTAAGTACTTAACCATTGAACTATCTCCACCAGTTTTACCATCTTTTGCAGTTGGCATCTGAACAGAGTGAGTAGCATCAAATATAACTGGTGCGAACTCTCTCATAGTAACAAGGTTACGCATATCTACTACCATATTTCCATATCCAAAACTATTTCCTCGCTCACAAAGATATACACCAAATTTTTCTGAATTTTCATAAGTTGCTTCATTACATCCACGAGTTTGAAGAACTTTTAAAACTGGATACTGCATCGCATTTCCATCTAAAAACTGCCCTTTTTTAATGTTTATCTTTTTATCTGTTTTTGCACATGCTACAAGCAAATCAGTTTGCCTACATAAAAAAGCAGGTATTTGAAGCATATCAACCACTTCTGCTACTGCTTCAACCTGAGTTGATTCATGAACATCAGTTACTATCTTATACCCAAAATCATCTTTTACTTTTTGAAGTATTCTTAAACCCTCATCCATTCCAAGACCACGAAAACTCTCTAAAGATGTACGGTTTGCTTTATCAAAACTCGCTTTAAAATAAAAATCTATACTCTCATCATTTTGATAACACTCTAAACTTTTAGCAATTTTAAAAATATTTTCTTCACTCTCTATTACACAAGGACCTGAAAGTAATATCATGACTTCTCCCATATTTTCTTTATAATTTTTGAAATTATATCCTATTTGATATTATTGGTTCGGCAATAGTAACTATTAACTGATTTTCAATAAAATTCTACTAAAATACATTTTTAAAATTAAAGGAAATATTTTGAGTAAATTAATAATCTTTGATATGGATGGTACAGTTGTAAATACGGGCGTAATGATTGCAAAAACGATTAACCATGTTCGCAGTCATATGGGTTTAGAACCTATGAATCAAAAACAGATGCTACAAGATTTGAATGATCCAGATATTGACTCTGCACCATATTTCTACGGAACTAAATATTTTACAGATGAGCAAACAAAACTATTTGAAGATTATTATAATGAAAACTGTATAGTTGGAGTGGAACTATATGATGGAATGAAGGAGCTTTTAAAAGAATGCTCAGAAAAATATACTTTAACTATAGCTACAAATGCACATACAGATTTTGCGAATAAGATACTAACTCATCTAGAAGTTGATAATCACTTCGATATGATAATAGGTGCGGACATGGTTAAAAATCCAAAACCTCATCCTGATATGATAGAAAAAACTTTACAACGCTTTAATTATGATAAAAAATATTCTATCCTTATAGGAGATTCTCTAAAAGATAAACGAGCAGCACAATCAGCTGGCATAAACCATAAACTTGTAAATTGGGGATTTACTAAGCATGATGAAACTGAAAATCAAGATATTATTAATGATATAAAAAACTTAAAAGAGATTTTAATTTGCTAAATTATTATGATAAAATACCACAGGTACAACGAATAGTGACTTGAAATCAATTTTCAAGAGGAAAGTCCGAGCTGCTGTAAGACAGTGTTCCATTTAACTAATGGCCGTAGTAATACGAGGGAAAGTGCAACAGAAAATAAACTTCCATATTTTATATGGTAAAGGTGAAAAGGTGTGTGTAAGAGACCACCAGTTTCTATAGCAATATAGAGAGCTTGTAAACCCAACATGGCAGCAAGAAGTAGATGGTCAGCGTCTTACAATGCTACTGCTTCGCTAGAGATGTTCTGTAAAGTTCATAGTAGATTAATACTATTTAAACAAAACTCGGCTTACAGTTGTACCTATCTTTTTAAACCCCTATTTTATGGGCTTCTAGCTTATTTTATTTATATCAGTGACCATATCGTGACTAAATAAATCAAAATATTTATCTAAATTAACATCTTTAGAATGTATTACACTTGAATAATGTTCTAATGTAACCTTAGTCATAAGTATCTACACAACTTACCTTAAATAATATAAGCTAAAATAGCACTATAAAATAGTATATAAAGAGTATAAAAAATGGAAAATCGTTTAAAAAAAAAGACATGAGAAGCTAGTAAAGAGC
>JAYEHQ010000015.1:0-5478 GCA_034659595.1 Campylobacterota bacterium | reverse complement strand
GCTGAATCTCTTTTCTGTTAGATTTTAGTTGTAAATTATTATAACATTTAAGGTTTGATTTCAGCTTTTTTAAAATTTAAATTAGCTTAAATTGTGGGTTGTTTTTGGTAATCTGCAAGTGGCTCTATAAATTTTATGGAGTTAAATTTTTTTTAATATTATAAAATTACCTTGGATAAATAGAATAGGTAGTTTAACTTATACAGTAAATAAAACTATCACAACAACATCAGTAGGTAATTATGCTTTGGGTTACACAAATGCTAATAAAAAGTTTGTACCAAAGTACATAGGTCGTTCCGATAGTGATTTAAAAGCTAGGCTTTTAAATCATGTATCGAATGAGCAATACAAAGAGTTTAAATACAGTTATGCCACTTCGCAAAAAGCTGCTTTTAAAAAAGAGTGCCAAAACTTTCATGATTTTGGTGGAAGTAAAAAACTAGACAATGATATCCATCCAGATAGACCAAATGGCTCTGGATTGGAATGTCCTATTTGTGATATTTTTGATTAGATGAAAAGAAAATGAATACTATCAAAATCACTGAAATAAAAACCATTCAAGATGCACTAAAGGTTTATAGTGCATTTAAAAAACTTGACAATACACAAAAAGTATTGTTTGATTTTAGTGGGGCAAGGTTTATTTATTCAAATTATACAGCTTTGCTTGGTGCTTTGATAGAGAGTTGTGAGTCTTTTGAGATAGCAGCACCTAGAAAAGAGAAAGTAAAAACGGTACTTTCAAAAAACAACTTTTTACCAACCTTTACAGAATCACCAAAACTAAATGATACATCGCAGTCTGTAATAGAGTACGAAAGATTTGCTTTGTATGAATTAGAAAAACAAAATATCTTTTTTGAAAAGTTACTCGAAGACAATATACTAAAAACAAAAGGACTTACTAACTTGTCTGATAAGGTTCTTAAAAATGTGTCAAGAAATATTATAGAACTTTTTGATAATGCAAGAGAACACAGCAAATCAGTTCAAGGTATCCATATAGCAGGACAATTTTTTCCACAAAAACACAAGTTTGATTTTACAATCGTAGATATGGGCTTGGGGATAGTGACAAATGTAAATAGCTTTTTAGATGAGAAACTACAAGCAGGTGAAGCTATAAATTGGGCTATGACAAAGCAAAATTCTACACGAGTTGGTGAGCCAGGTGGGCTTGGTCTTGCACTTCTTAAAGAGCTTATTATGAAAAGCAATGGTACAATGGAAATTATTTCAAACAGTGGGTACTATTTTATAAAAAATCAAAAAGAATCGTACAAGACTTTAGATGTAGAGTTTGAGGGTACGATTATAAATATTGAATTTAATATTGACGAAAAAAAATATTTTTTTAAAGAGGAGCTAGAAAAATGATAATAGATGTAGAAGATGTAATACAAAGAACACAAGCAACAGTAAGAACAGAGGGTGTGAAAGTTTATGAGACTATAGAAAAATACTTGGATAAAAAAGAAAAAGTAGAAGTAGATTTTTCAAATATCACTATAGTAGTAAGCTCTTTTTTAAATGCTGCTATTGGTAAGCTTTATGGAAAGTATAGTGATGAAGTTATAGAACAAAATATAGAGGTATTGGGTTTGAATGATGATGATATAGAACTTTTAAATGATATAGTAATCCCAAATGCAAAAAGCTTTTTTGAAAATCAATCAAAAATAGAAACTATCGAAGAAAATGTTATGGGTGAATAGTATGAACTTGTCAAATTTATATTCATTTAGCAGTAATGATAAAATCCTAATAGATGCAAATATACTTCTGTTTGTATTTTGCCCTCTTAGCACAAACGAAAATAAAATAGATGTTTACAGCGATATACTGCAAGCTTTAAATGATAGTAACTCAAAACTTTATCTATGTTCAACTGTAGTGTCTGAGTTTATAAATAGATGGCTAAGACTTGATTTTAACAAAAATGTACAGGATGATAATAACTCTAAAAATTTTAAACAAGATTATAGAGGAAGCAGTAGATATAAAACTGTAATAAAACAGATTTTAAATCAGATAAAAAAACTAAATGAAAACTATAATATTAATAAAGTTCAAGATGATTTTGAGAACTTTGATATAGAAGAGTCTTACAAAGAGAAAGAAAACGATTTTAATGATTTGCTAATAGCTCATATATCAAATAAATATGCTTTGAAAGTTTTGAGTGATGATAGAGATTTTGAAGAATTGAATGTTGAATTAGTGAGGTAATAAATAATATATGAAAATAGTATATATATCAAACTCAATCATACCATCAAGAACTGCAAATAGTGTACATGTTATGAAAATGGCACAAGCATTTTCAAATAATGGATTAGATACTACATTAATAGTAAGATATGGAAATGATGATACTCAACAAATTGTAAGTGATTATAAATTTTATGGGGTTGATGATAATTTTAGTATCATAAAACTACCATGGATAAATAGAATAGGGAGTTTAACTTATTCAGTATTATCATTGCTTAAAGTTATAAAAATAAAACCTGATTTGGTGTATGGTAGATGTCTGATAGGTGTGTATCTTGCTTCATTATTTGGATTTAAAACTATGTATGAAGCACATTCCCCTTTTTATAACCAAAATATATTTAAAAGATATGTATTTAAAAAATTGATAAAACATAAGAACTTTAAAAAACTAGTTGTTATCTCAGATGCTTTAAAAGATATTTTTATGCAAAAAGAACAAGTAAAAAAAGAGAATATTTTTGTAGCACATGATGGTTCAGATATTGTTGATTTAAACGAAAAGGTGGATTTGAATTTTTCAAGATTACAAGTTGGATATATTGGTCATTTATATAAAGGTAGAGGAATTGATATAATCATAGAAGTTTCAAAAATATTAAATGATGTTGATTTTCATATTGTTGGTGGAAATATTGAAGATATAGATTATTGGAAATCAGAGGTTAAACATAGTAATATTATTTTTCATGGTCATTTAGCACCATCAGAAGTATATAAATATAGAAATTCTTTCGATATTTTGTTAGCACCTTACCAAAATAAAGTTGCTGTATCTGGTGGAAAAGGAGATACAAGTAAGTTTATGTCACCATTGAAAATATTTGAATATATGTCAAGTAAAAAAGCTATAGTATGTTCTGATTTACCTGTATTAAGAGAGGTGCTACATGAAAATAATTCTATATTAGTAAAACATAATGATATTAATCAATGGATAGAAGCAATAAATAAATTAAATGACATTTATCTTAGAGAAAAATTAGCTAAAAATGCATATAAAGACTTTATAAATAAATATACATGGAAAAAGAGAGCTAAGGAAATTCTAGATGCTATTTAGAAGTTATAAATATACTATCATAAGAAAAAAAACTTAAACATGGGAAAAAACTTATCAATCCTAATATATTCTCTAGCAAGTGGTGGAGCTGAAAGAGTTGTATCTATACTTTTAGAAGAACTAAAATCTAAATACAACATCACTTTAGTACTTATGAACGATACTATTTTTTATGATGTGCCATCAGATGTAAATATAAAATATATTGAAAAATCAAATCCTACTGAGAGTGGTATAAAAAAACTTTTAAAACTTCCTTTTTTAGCTTTTAAATATGTTCGGCTTTGTAAAGAAAATAATACAGATATAAGTTTATCGTTTATGAATAGACCAAACTATATAAACACGATTTCTAAAATTTTAGGAAATAAATCTAAAGTTATTATAAGTGAAAGGATAGCACCTTCCCAAGAATATAAAACGGATGGATTAAAAGATAAAATTTCTAGAAAACTTATAAGTTATTTATATCCTAAAGCAGATAAAATAGTTCCTAATGCTATAGGGATAATGAATGATTTAGTAGAAAAGTTTCATATAAATAGTTCTTCAATTACAGTTGTAAATAATCCGATAGATATATCAAAAGTTATTTCTAAACAAAATGATAAAGTTGATTTTAGAGATGAAAATTTTAGTTTTATAACGATAGGTAGAATACAGTATCAAAAAAATCATAAATTGTTAATAGACACTATGCGAAACATAGAAGCAAAACTTTATATCATAGGTGATGGTGAGTTAAGAGATGTTTTAGAAAATCAAATAAAAGAGTTAAAGTTAGAAAATAAAGTTATTTTATTGGGAAGAGAAGAAAATCCTTATAAGTATATTTCAAAAGCTGATTGTTTTGTGTTTAGTTCTTTATATGAGGGTTTTCCAAATGTTTTACTAGAAGCTTTAGCTTGTGATTTACCTGTTATAAGTTCAGATTGTCAAAGTGGACCTAGAGAGATTTTAGCTCCTAGTAGTGATGTTGATTTTCAGTTAAAAGAAGATATAGAATTAGTTAAATATGGCATCTTAACAGCTGTAAATAATAAAAATAGTTTAGAAAAAGCTATGAAACTTATGATAAATGATGATACTTTAAGAGATGCTTATGCACAAAAAGCCAAGTTAAGAGCAAGAGAGTTTGATAAAGATAAAATCATAAGTAAATGGATAGAAGTAATAAATAGGTAAATATCTAGTATAATAGAGCTAGAAAAAGAGCCGAGGAGGTGTTGTGATGTCAAATTTAGCTTATAGTGAAAGATATACAAAAGATGATTATAATCTTTGGGAAGGGGATTGGGAATTAGTTTATGGCGATGCATATGCTATGGCACCATCACCTATGTTTAATCATCAGTTTATAAATGGAAAAATTTACAGACAGCTTGATGAAAAATTAGATAATTGTCCTAGTTGTTATGCTGTTTTTGAAACTGATGTAGAGTTTTATGAAGACACTATCGTCCGACCAGATAGTATGGTTATATGTTATGAACCACAAGAAAGGTTAAATAAAGCTCCTGAATTGATTTTTGAAGTTATCTCTAAAAGTACCGCTAAGAGAGATGAAATCTTAAAGTTTGATTTGTATCAAAAAGAGGGTGTAAAGTACTATGTTTTAATTTATCCTAATGGCAAAAAAGCAAAAGTATATAAACTTCAAGATGCTCACTATGTAAAAGAGGGTGATTTTACAGATGAAACATACACTTTTGAGTTAAATAAATGTAGCATAAAATTTGACTTTAGTTTTATTTGGAGAAGATAAATAACGAGTTATCAGAATAAAGCAAGGGGAAAAACACAATGAACAATAAAAAACTACCTTACGGAATAAGCGATTTTAAAAGAATACAAGAGGAAAATTATTACTATATAGATAAAACTAAATATATAGAAAATTTAGAAAATATGGCACCTTATCTTTTCTTCATTCGTCCACGAAGATTTGGTAAATCACTACTTTTATCAATGTTAGCCTATTACTACGACCTAAAATACAAAGATAGATTTCAAGAAGTATTTAAAAATACATATATATCTAAGCATCCAACCAAAGAGGCAAATAGTTATCATGTACTAAGGTTTGATTTTAGTGCTGTTGATAGTGAAAATCCACGAGACAGTATGAATAGTTA
>JAYEHQ010000014.1:20484-23573 GCA_034659595.1 Campylobacterota bacterium | reverse complement strand
TTTGCCATAAGACCTAAGAGTTTTAATTTTAGTACAAATGTAAATCCATTATCTACAGAATATTATGCAGGTGAAAATTTTACAATAGATTTTAATGTTTCTAATGTTAGTCAATACAATGAAGCTAAAGATAGTTCTTTTGAGGTCATTGCTAGTGTAACTAATGAAAATTGTCGCATAGATGGATTTGAAATAAAAGATTTTAATTTTACAGACGGGGTCGTAAATAATGTGGATGCTAACTACTCAAATATAGGTGATTTGAATATAACTATAAAAGAGAAAGATGATTGTAGTGATAAGTTTGCATCTGTTGATTGTGATGATAAGGATGTGTTAAATCATTGGAATACTGATATAGATATTTCCATAGAAGCATATAGCGACCAAATCTATATAAAACCTTATAAGTTAAATGTAACAGTTGCAAATATGAGTGCATCTACTGGTGAAGATTGGCTTTATATGGCTAATGTAGATGATATGAATGTTAGTTTATTTGCTGAGGTAAAAGCATTTAATAAACAGGGTACTGTTTTGAAAGATTTTAATTCTACTTGTTATGATAAAGAAGTTAAAATTGATGTGAAAGCTTCTTTTGATACTACAGGTTTAGATATAAACTACACTACTGCTGTAAATGATAGTTTTGGAAGTTTAGATAATGTTGAAGATGCATCTAGTATAGATAAAACTATAACTATAGGGGATGCTAGTTTTACAGATGGTGAAGCAAATGTAACATGTACATTTAATGTAGATAGAAAATATACTACCCCTATATCACCTTTTAAAGTAAGTGATTTTAATGCAAGTGTACAAGATACTAGTATTTCTAAAGAGGTTAATTGGAGTAAAAGTAGTACTCAAAAGATTTTTTACTATGGTAGGGTTGTAGCTGATGATATAGTTACTCAAAAAACTCCAGCTGAACATTTCGCAGAGTTTGAGGTTTATGATGCTGATAGTTCTAGTTATGTAACAGACTTTAAACAAAATTCTTTAAGATGGTATAGAAATAAAAATCATACTGATTTAAAAGATGGTAATATAACAATAGTTAATGATATTAGTGTAAATAATTTTCATATAAACAATAATGGAAAAATTGACTTTAATATTTCAAATACTATTCCTAACACTTACAATATGCACATAGAAACTCAAGAATGGCTTTTTTATAATCCTTATGCTACAAATTTTGACACTACAAGTTTAAATTGTATGGAACACCCTTGTTTTAAATATACTTTTAAAGGAAGTCCATCAACATTAACAGGCATAAAAAGTGGTGATTTTAATGGAACTAGTTATGAGATAAAACCTCGTGGAAAGTATGAAAGAACTGGTGTAAAGGTTTTTAGGTGATGGTTAGATATAATTTGAAACATATAGGATAAAACAAATGAAATTTTTAGATATAAAAACAGACTATGCCTTTAAAAAAGTATTTGGTAGTGAAAATTCAAAAGATATTTTGCTTAGTTTTTTAAATGCAATATTAGATTTGAATGAAGAGATAATAGATTTAACTATAGAAGACCCATATAATGTACCAAAACTTCAAGGGTTAAAAGATACAGCAGTAGATGTAAAAGCTACTCTAAAAGATAAAAAGAAAGTGATTATAGAGATGCAAATCCTAAATCATGATGGGTTTGAGAGCAGAATACTTTATAACACTGCAAAAAACTATTCAAATCAACTTGATAAGGGTGATAGCTATACTTTACTAAATCCTGTAATAGCACTTACTATTGTTAATTTTAAGATGTTTGAATTTGAAAAGTATAAATCAAGTTTTAAACTTTTTGAAAAAGAGAATTTTACAAAGTACAAAGATGATATTGAACTGATTTTTATAGAATTACCAAAAATAGATAAAAATTTAGATGAATGTGAAACTATAGAAGAAAAATGGATATATTTTATAAAAAATGCTAGAAGGTTAGACCTTGTTCCAAAAGACATAGATGCACCTATGAAGAAAGCATTTGAGATAGCTAGTACAGCAAATATGACAAGAGAAGAGATAGCTATACAAGAAAAAAGGGAAGAGTTTCTTTTTATACAAAAAAATAGTATAGAAAAAGCAAAAAGAGAGGGTAAAGAGGAAGGCAGAGAAGAGGGTAGAGAGGAAGGCAGAGAAGAAGAAAGGTTAAAGCTTATT
Source organism: Campylobacterota bacterium (assembly GCA_034659595.1). Taxonomy (GTDB): domain Bacteria; phylum Campylobacterota; class Campylobacteria; order Campylobacterales; family Sulfurimonadaceae; genus Sulfurimonas. The sequence continues at coordinate 21,403 of JAYEHQ010000014.1, read as the reverse complement.
GTAAATGCTTACAGGAATGGAACCCCTACAAATATCATAGGTAGTTTTGTAAATATGACTGAAGAAGAGATTATAGAACTTCTTAAAACAGTTGAAAATTTATAGTTTATTAGGTTTGTGTAATGCGTAAAGGTTTAACTCTTATAGAGCTTATATTTTCTATGGTTATTATAGGCATAGTGTTTAGTGTAGTTCCAAAGATGATATTTGCATCCAACAAATCGCTTGAACTCTCCATAAAAGAAGATGCTCTTTATAATGCTTATTCTTTGATGGGTTCTATAGTTCGTCTTTCTTGGGATGAAAATACTTTAGTTGCTGGTAAGATTTTGGATACAGGTGAGCATACTTGTGATAATAATCGAACTGGTGGATTTTATGGTTCTAGGAATTGTATAGATAGTGATGACACTGCATCTTCTCTAGTTCGTGAAGATGGAAACTATAATGATATAGATGATTATAATGGTGAAACTATAGAGGTAGATAAATCTATAGCTGGAGTAGATAAAAATATATATGACATAAATGTAACTGTAAAGTATGTAGATGATAGTTATAACCAAAGTTCAACAAGTACAGAACTAAAAGAGATAACTACAACAGTCTTTGCAGGTGCTGATAATACTAAAATGAATGGCTTTAAATCAAGCTTTTTTTATCATTCTGCAAACTTAGGTCACATACAGATAAAAAAACGGGTTTGGGAACAATAATGCAAAAAAAAGCTTTTACTCTTTTAGAGATGATTTTTGTGGTTGTTATATCTGGTGTATTGGCTATGGGTACTTTTAAGGCTATGGAAGCACTTTATGTAAGAAGTGCAAAAGCTAAGGCTATCACAGAGTTATCGATGCAATCACAAATAGTTTTAGACCAAATAGGGGTGATGCTGTATAATCGTGTGCCAAATAGTGTA
>JAYEHQ010000014.1:0-20384 GCA_034659595.1 Campylobacterota bacterium | reverse complement strand
ATTTTAAAGATTTTGAAAATACACTTTTTCTTTTTTACGATTTTCAACCTTATGACAATGAAACTTTTTGTGGAGATGGTGGAGTTGGAAAAGTTAGCATCCTAAGCGAAGATGTATCTGGTTTTGAGGTATCTTATGAAAATGATGCTATAAATGTAAAGATAGATATGCAAAGAGAGATAGGTGGTTCAAATAGTGTTCATATAAGCAAGCAAAAGGTTATATTTTGAAAAAAGCTATGGGACTGTGGCAAGCTATCATAATAATACTACTTATAAGTGGTATGATGCTTATAGTGTTAAAATACGCATCTATATCAGCTAAACATACTAGAAACTCTTTTGTAAGGGAACAAGCTGAACTTTTTTTAAATAGTGCGATAGAACAGACTTTGTTGAAAATTTCTCTTCATCCAAGAACTAATAATAATTGTTTAGATAATGTTTCAATATCATTAGAACCAAAAAGAGGTATAACTTATAGTGCAAATGTAGATATAAAAAAGTATTATCTTCAAAGTACAAGTAATGATTATAATTTATGTAATGGTACTATTGGAATTACAACTGTTCCTATCGGTGATACTGGTGATAGTCACGGTATGGTACTTTTAGAAGTTGAGGTAAATGCTACTAAAACAGATGGAACAGTAGTTAGTAGAATTTTAAGAAGGACATTACAACAACCATGATAAAAAAAGCTTTTACATTACTTGAATTGATTTTTGTTATAGTTATTATCGGCATAATGGCTAGTGTTGGTAGTTCTAGCTTTAAACCAAATTATCTTTTAGATGATGCTAATTTTATATCTTCAAAGATAAAAGAGGCTCAGTTTTTGGGGATAGGGTATGAGCATCTTAATTTTGACGGTAGTATTGTTTCAGATGAAACAGGATGTATTCAAATAAAAAAAGATGCTTTAGAAGAGAAATCTACAAATAAAAATGAAGTAAATTATCAACTTCATGTTGATATATCACCATCAGATACAACTATTTGCTTTGATTCAAAAGGGAGACCACATGAAGATGATTTTGATGGCACACTTATAAGCACACAAAAAGTTATCACTTTAACATATTCAGATAAAGAACGAAATATAACCATAGAACCTATAACTGGCTATACCTTTATAAGCCAATAAATTATTTGGAATAAAAATTGCTGATAGAATATGTATCATGATAAACGATAAAATTTTTTTTATAATTGATAAAGATAGAGAATTTATTTTTGATGGTTCTAGTTTTAGTGAACTACCATTAAAAAAGTATGACAATTATCTAAGTGCTACTACACTTTCATCTTCAAATAGTCGTACTTATGGTTATAAAACACCTAAATCAACAACACCAGAAAAGATTGAAATTCAATCAGAAATGAATATGTATGAAGATGCTGGACTAGATCCTGAAGTTGATTTTAGTATCTCATCTTTAGTTATACCATTGGAAGATAGCGATGAAAGCTATGTGGAATCTTACGCTGTTGAGGTTTCTATACTTGATGAAAAATTCCAACCAAGTGTAAAAAAACATGGTCATATAGATTTAATCTTTCCACCTGCTCTTAGTTACTGTTCACTCTATACATCTGAGATATTTGATGGTAAAAATGATCTTTATATTCATATTGGCGAATATAATGCGTTCGCAGTTGTATTTAAAAATGGACAATACATATCTACTAGAAGCATCTCAACGCTAGATGAGATAGCTAGAAAAATTGGGATAGAAATCTCTGATATTAGAGAAGTTTTATCTACAAAGGGTATAGAAGATACTCTTTATCAAGATGATGAATTTGTACAAATGAGTGATACTCAAGAGATATTTTCAAAAATTGTAGAGAGGATAGCTCATTTTATAGGGCATAAAAGGGGAGTATTTAAGTTAGAGACTGTAGATAAAATATATTTAGATTTTGAGGGTTTAGATATTCCTGGATTTTTAGATTTATTTGATAGCTATGGATATGAAAACTCTACTAAAGAAGTATTAGATATTTTTAAAGATGTAGAAGTTGGTATGAAGCACTATGCACTTAATGCTAACTATGCTCTTTGTGTAGTTCAAGAGAAGATAACACCCGTAAATTTAACAGTATATGAAAGAAAACCAACATTTTTCAAAAGTAAAGTTGGAGAATTTAGTATTGTTATGATAATCGCATTTATTTTAGCAATCCTCTATCCTCTTTATGCACTTGTTGTTTTAAAAGGTTTAGAAAATACGCAACAGAAATTGAAAAATGATGTTGTAAGTATGAAAAAAACAACTAAAGATTTACATACTGAACTCAAAAAACAAAGAGAGTTAAGAGATGCTATTAAAATTAAAACTAATGAAACAATAACTAAAATAAAATCTCTTGGAAATACGGTAGAAGCTTTAGCAATGTTTGATAAAGATACAATAGCTAGAGAAAAAATGATGAAAGATATAAATAAGGTGATGAAAAAATATAATCTTTCATCAAAAAAATTAGAGTTTAAAAATTCAACTATAGTAATTGTTCAAATAATTGCTAAGTATGATAGAAGAGATGATATAGCAGAGTTTATAAAAGATTTAATCTCTTATGGGTATTCAAGTGTAGTAACAACAAAAATTCAAAAGACTGAAGCTTATTATGAAAGTTTTGTGGAGATAAAAATATGAATACCCATCTTGTTGAATTTGAAGAACAATTAGAGGAGATGCCAAAGAAAAAGCTTTATTTTATCTATGTAGGTATCGTTATTTTACTTGTGTATTTAAGTTGGAATTTATTTGGAGAGGCTTTAAACTCAGAGATAGAATCTAAAAACAGTTCTATATCTTCACTTGAAAAACAACTTCAAAAAACAAGTGTAAACTCAATTAAAAAAGCTATAAAAAAAACAAATATAGAGAGATTAACTTTAACAGAAAAATTAAATGATACTAAATTTAAAGATCAGTTGATTCGTACTAAATTAGAATCAATGGATTTTATCTTTTTCAATCAAATGGGAATTGCCCAAATTCTTGATGATGTTTTGAAGCAATCTTTAAAATATTCTGTAGATATAGATGTGATAAATTATGAAAATGTAAATACTTTATATATGGCAAATATTTTTGAAAAAGAGAAAATTAGTGTATCAGGTTCAGCATCATACAAAGATATTATGAATTTAGTTCAGTATATAGATTCAGTTAAAGGATTATTGCATGTTAGTGCATTGGAAGTTTATATAGATGAGGAAACGAGTAAGATAAATTTTGATCTAAATATTTCACATTATGGAGCAGAGTTATGAAAATAATATATTTACTTTTAGTAGCTTCTGTATTGTCAGCTATAGAGATAACAAATATAATTCAAACTATGGATAAGTTGAATAGTTCGGATAAAATTTCATCAAGTTTAGATTATGATGTATATGACCCTTTTGCTACTGCAAAACCTATCTTAAAAACAAAAAATATTGAAGTAAAAGAACTTTCAACATCTACTCCTATAGTAATCCAAACTATTTTAAATGATAGGGTGTTTATAAGTGGTGAATGGTATAATGCTGGGGATAAAATTAGAGATTTTAAAATAAAAGACATCAAAAGTGATAGAATAGAACTAGTGAAAAATAGAACTATAAAAGTGATAACGATAGATGCTATTGAAAGTATTTTAAAGATGAAAGGGGTGGATAGATGAAATTTTTCATAATATTATTTATATTTTTTAGTACTCTTTATTCTGATAGTTGTGAAGATACACTTTTCGCATTTGATATTCCAAAAAAAAGTTCTAATATCAAGATAATAGATATAGTTGAAAATATGGCTTATGAGTGTAGATTTTCAGTAAAGATAAAAGATGATGATGTAAAAAAAGAGTTAGAAAAAGTTCTTTTTTTAGTTCATATAGAAAATTATTCATTAGAAGATATGTTTGACTTTTTATTTACACAAAATAATATATTTTATAAATATGATAAAAATAAAAATGTACTTAGTTTATCTTATCTTGAAACTAAATCTTTTGTTATTGATTATATAAATTTAAGTAAGCATATGACCGCATCTACTAAAAATATTCTTATTGGTTCGTCAAGTTCTGATGGTGATAGTTCTAGTTCAGGTTCTACATCAAATTCAGATGAAACTATAGTAACATCTGAAACAGAATTTAATTTTTGGAAAAATCTTAAAGAAAATATTGATAATGCACTATCGTTAGATAATAGTAATAAAAAAAGCAATAAAAATTCTATTGTAAATATAGAAACAGGTGTTATAACAGTTACAGGTAATATAAATCAAATAAATCTTGTGGAAAATTATATAAAAAAGATTATGGATAGACTACATAAACAAGTTATGTTAGAAGTTAAACTATTTGAAGTTAGTTATGAAGATAGTAAAAGTTTTGGTATTGATTGGAGTAGTTTTCAAGATTCTGTTAATAGTGTAGCTTTGAAATCAAAATTTGGTGAGAGCAGAATGGAAACTGAAACAATAACTGAAGAAAATGGAGTACCTATAACTACTGTAGCCCCTGATGCTGATTATCATAATGGTTTTTCATATGATTTGAATTACAACTTTAGTATGACAAATTTTATAAATTTTTTAGATAGCTATGGTGATGTAAATGTTATTTCTACTCCTAAAGTTATGACTCTAAATAATCAACCAGCGGTTATAAATGTAGGGGAACAATATAACTATCAGTATTCAGAAATAACAACAGATACAGATGGCGGTACTCAAGAGAGTAAAAAGAATGACTCCTCTTTTATTGGTTTAACATTAAATATATTACCTGAAATAACAGAAGATGGTTTTGTTATTTTAAGAATGAATCCAGTAGTAAGTAGTATTATAAAATTATATAATGATAGAGCTCCTGATATAAAAATAAAACAATTATCATCAATTATAAAAGCAAAAGATGGTGCTAGAGTTGTCACTGGTGGTTTAGTTTCTTACTCCTCAAATTCACAAGAGAAAAAAGTAAGAGGTTTAGGTGATATACCAATTTTAGGTTATGCCTTTAAAAATGAATCTGATGAGATTATAAAAAAAGAACTTATAATTGTAGTTACACCTACTGTTATTGACTATGATAACTTTCCATCTATAGAAAGTATAGAAAGCTTACTAAGTGTTGCACAAGAGATTAAAAAAGAAGAGGATTGAAAAATGAGTAGTTTTGCTAAGGCTTCAAAAGTTTTTACTAATTCATTTGATTTGAGTGAGTATTTTGAGAGTGTAAGTGCATCGTATGTTAAAAATCTACTTATTAGAACTATTGATGAAAATAATATCCCTTTAATTTTTTTGTTAGGTGAAGCTGGTGTTGGTAAAACATATATGTTAAATATTATAAAAGAGAGTTATATTTTTAAAAAAAGAGTGCTTTTTTCATCTGAACCTTTCTCTACACCTGAATCATTTTTATACTTTTTACTTAAAAATCATAAATTAAAAAAAAATTTGTCTATAAGTGAATTAAAAGATATTGCTGTAAATATATATAAATATGAAGATAATATTATTATTATAGATGAAGCACAACTTTTAAATGAAACGATTTTAGAGTTTATTCGCATCCTTTCAGATACAGGGCATTTTAAATTTATAATCTCTATGCATAAAGAGGAGGGGTTAGAGGTGTTGAATATGCAACATTTTTCATCTCGTACGCATCTACCTATCTTTTTAGAAAAATTAGATAAAAATGAAATTCTGAATTATATTCATGCACAACTTTTTAGAAGTGGTATGGGTGAGTTAGCTGAACAATTCACTTTGAAGCAAGTTAATTTAATAGAAAAATACTCTGATGGTAATTTTAGGATAATGAAACAGATTTTAAAACATATATTTTCTATTATGGATTTTGCAAAAGAGAATGGAAGAAATAATTATACAACGCCTACTAAGTATGTTATAACTATGGCAGCGATTGATTTGGGGATAATAGATGTATAATAATTTTGAAATATTAGAAGCAAAATGTAAAAAGTATTATATGAAAAAAGCATTGAAAATAGTGTTGCCTGTTGGGTTTGTTCTTATAGTTGCTTTAGTGAGTATTATTTTATCTAGTGATGATAAAAAAGATAACGCTGTTGTTAAGCCAGTAGAAAAAAAGATTGAAGAAAAAATTGAAAAAATAGTTAAAAAGAAAGAGATTAAAAAAGAGGAAAAAATTATAAAAGATGTAGAATATGATTTGCATTTATATAGTTATAATCTTTTAAATAAGAAACAAGAAGTTATTCCTAAAAAGCCTCTTGTTAAAGCAAAACCCATAGTTAAAACAGAAGTTAAAAAAGAGCCATTTTCACTCTCATTGAAAAAAATCAACTCTGTAGATGAGATGATAAAGATATATAATAAAGAGAAAAAATACTCACTTGCCGTTAAAATAGCAGATACTTTTTATAAACAGAAAAATTATAAAAAATCTTTAGAGTGGAGTAAAAAAGCAAATGTTTTAAATCCAAAAAAAGTAGAAGCTTGGTTGTTGTATGCAAAAAGTGAATATGAACAAGGTAATAAAGTTCGTGCTCAAAATATACTAAGAGTTTATATTAAAAACTCTAATTCTAAAGAAGCTAAAGAATTGCTAATAGCTTGGATAAAGGAAAATAATTGAAATATATATTAATCTTTTTATTGCTATTTACAACTATTTATGCAGATAAATATAATGATTTTTTAAAACATCTAAATAATAAAAGTTATGAAAAAGCTTGTAGAGTAGGTAAGAAAATTATTTATGCAAATGAAACAGATGAAAAGCTTTTATCTTTAGTAGCCCAATCTTGTTTAAAGTGTGATTATATTTATGCTTTGTCAATGGTTCAACATAGACTAAGAAAAACTAAGCAGACAAGAGCAGATGCTTCACTCTTTTCATCAATGGTATTACAAAAAAAATTGATATATCAGTTTATGTATGATGATACAGATATATCTACCTTAGCACTTCCTATAGTTAAGCATCCTTTGTCAGATACATTCGTAGCTATAAGAGATGGTTCATATAAAGTCTTATCTAAAAAACCAAAAGTAATAGTATTTAAAAAAGATGATAAAAATTACAAGGTATATATAGATAAAAAAGATGCTGGAAGAGTAGTTATAGAGATAAAAGATTTGAATAATAAAATAGAAAAAAGAAAGTTTTACTAATGATTAAACAAAAGCTAAGACTGGGTGACCTTTTAATTGAAAAAGGTATTATTACTGAAGAGAACTTAATAAATGCGTTAAAGTTGCAAAAAGAGTCTGATTTTTCAAAGAAGTTAGGTGAGATACTTATACAAGAGGGTTATACAACTTATAAAGAGATAGCAAGAGAACTCTCAAGTCAATTAAAAATAAAATTTATTGATATATATGCTCATACACTAAATTTTAAACTTATTAATCGTTACCCCATAGCTATTTTGAAAAATGCTGAGGCTATACCACTTAAAGAGGGTGAAGAGTATATTCATGTAGCTACTTCAAATCCTCTAGCTTATGATGCTCTTGAAGCTTTAGAAAATATTAATCTCTCAAAACCTGTAAAGCTATATCTAGCACTTGATGAAGATGTTCGTCAAATATTTCAAAGAATAAGTATTATTCAGAGTACATCTTCCATCGCAAAAGAAGTTAAACAAGAGATTTCTAGCGATAATTATAAAAGTAATGATCAAGATGAGAGTGCAGTTATGAGACTGATAAATCTTATATTAAAAGATGCTGTTCTTAGAAATGCAAGTGATGTACATATAGAACCAGATGCTAGAAATGTATCTGTTAGATGTAGAGTAGATGGAGTTTTAGAAGAGATTTTTGTTTTTGATTTACAGATTTATAATGCTATAGCATCTCGTATAAAAATCTTAGGTAATTTAGATATATCTGAACGAAGAAAAGCACAAGATGGTCGTTTTAGTATGAATATAAATCAGGGAAAATATGATTTTAGACTCTCAACTACTCCAACATATTTTGGTGAATCTATAGTTATGAGGATACTAGATCAGCAAAAGATACTTTTAAAACTTGTTGATTTAGGATTAGAAAATAAAAACTTAGAAGTATTTGAAGACTTGATAGCATCTCCTTATGGAATTATTCTTATAACAGGACCAACTGGTAGTGGTAAAACAACTACGCTGTATGCAGCTTTAAATGAGATAAAAAGTATGAGAAATAAAGTTTTAACCATTGAAGACCCTATAGAGTATCAACTTCCATTAGTTCAACAAGTTCAAGTAAATGATAAGATTGGATTTTCATTTATAGCAGCACTTAAATCATTTTTAAGACAAGATCCAGATGTAATTATGGTTGGGGAGATTCGTGATATGGAGACTTTAAATGCGGCTGCTCAAGCTTCACTTACTGGTCACCTTGTATTTTCAACTTTACATACAAATGATGCACCAAGTGCTATAAGTAGAATGGTTCAAATGGGATTAGAGCCATATCTTATAGCTGATTCACTTTTAGCTATAGTTGCACAAAGACTTGTTAGAAAAAATTGTCTTCATTGTAGGCATGTGTATAAGCCACATGCAAAAATATTGGAAAAAGTTTCAAAGTATATTCCAAAAGATGCAGTTTTTTATAAAGGTAGGGGCTGTAATAAATGTAATAAAACAGGTTATAGTGGTAGGGTGATGATAGTTGAGATTTTAAAGCTTAATGATGAGATTTCAAAAATGATTTCACAAAATAAAAATAAATTTGAAATAGCAAAAGTAGCCCAAGAGTCAGGTATTTTTACTCCAATGGTATTTGATGGTGTATCCAAAGCACTTAAAGGCATCATACCACTTGAAGAAGTTATACGTGTAACAAAAGGTCATTAGGTAACTAAATGAAATATTTTGAGATTTTTTATCGCCATGGAAAAAAGAAAAGTAGAATAATTTTAAATACTCCTACAAAACTTGATGCAATGAAAGAGTTTCAAAATAAAGAACTAGGTATTATGATTAATATCAAAGAAACAAAAGAACCTTTGAGTTTAAAATGGAAGAAAATAGAAGATAGTTTTAATAGTCCTATAAAAAACAAAAGGGTAAATACAGAAAACTATGTATCTGCTCTAAATCAACTCGCCGTAATGCTAGATGCTGGGATGCCGATAAATATATGCTTAAATGAAACTGTAAAATCAACACAAGACTCAATGTTAAAAGCGATGCTTGAAAATATTTATAGAGATGTTGAAGAGGGGCAGGGACTAAGTGATGCTTTTAAACAATATGCAAAGCAACTTGGAAATCTATCTATCTCTTTAGTTGCTTTAGGGGAACAAACTGGTACACTTTCAGAATCTATTGCAAAACTAGCGGATATTTTAGAAAATATACATAACAATAGAATGAAGCTTAAAAAAGCTACAAGGTATCCTCTTCTAACAATTGGTGCTATGGCTATAGCTTTTACTGTAGTTATAACATTTGTAGTACCTCAGTTTGAATCTATATTTACTCAAATTGGAACTGAATTACCATTACCTACACTAATATTATTATGGTTGGAATATGCTATCGTAACTTATGGAATTTATATAATAGGAAGTGCAATAGCATTTGTCGTAATATATAGTAAAATGTATCAAAATAGTGAATTAATAGCACTTAAAACAGATAAGTTTATGTTAAAAGTATATATAGTAGGTATAGTGACAAAATATGCAATGCTCGGTCGTTTTATATATATTTTTAATATTTTAGTAAAAGCTGGTATTCCGATTGTTGATGCTATTAGTGCGGCTATTGATATAGTAGATAATAAATATATGAAGCAGCAGTTTGAAAAGATTAAATCAGCTATAGAAGATGGAAAATCACTTCATAGTGGTTTTGTAGAATCTGAGATGTTCAATAGTATGATTTTGCAAATGTTAAAAGCTGGTGAAGATTCTGGCGGATTAAATAAGATGCTTGATAAAGTAGCACTGTTTTATAGTAAAAAATATGATGATATTATTGATAATGTTTCAACTATGATAGAACCTGTACTTATTGCAGCTATAGCAGGTTTTGTTCTTGTTTTAGCACTTGGTATATTTTTACCAATGTGGTCTATGGCTGATTCTATGATGTAAAAAAATTAAATAAATGGTGAAGTGATGACAGAAAAAAATCTTGTAACATATCTAAAAAAGTCATTTTTTACAGGTACATTTAAAACAATAGTAGTAACTCTATCAACAATAGTTCTATTGCCGTTAATTATTTCTAAGATTGGAATGGAGAATTATGGTTTAATATCTTTAACAATGATTTTAGCAGGAATGGTAGTAGTTAGCGATTTTGGTATATCAAAAACTGTAACGCTACTTATTGGAGAAGATAAAGATAAAAAAAATGTAAATAATATTGTTATAAATGCATTAGCAATAAATTTTTTCATGTTATTTATAATAGGAATTATTTTGTATATACTAGTAATAGTGTATAGAGTTCCAGTATTAGGTAGTAGTTTGGAAATAGATATTAAACTTCAAAATTATATTATTTTGATTGGGTTTATTTCATTATGTATCATGTTGATAAATAATTTATTAACAGCTATATTGGAAGCATATTATTTAATGCATTATATTAATGTCGGATTTATGATCTCTTCTGTTTGCTTAAATTTATATATTTATATATTTAGTAGTATATCAGATTCTTTATATTTGTTATTACTTGCACCTAGTGTGGCATTTTTAACGGTAACTATTTATTCTATTGCTATTGTTTTTTTACATACTGATATTAAATTTGGTCGCTTAAGCTTATCTCAGATTAAAAGTATGCTTAGCATCTCTTATAAATTTTTAAATATTAGTTTAGTGAATGGTTTAGTGATTCCAGCTAATAAATATTTTATAATTTATCTTACAGGTAGTACTACTATCTTAGGTTTATTTGATATTGGATTAAAAGTAGCTTTTATCGCAAATAGTTTTTTAAACTCTATTGCACAGCCTCTTTTTGGTGTGTTCTCAAATATCAATAAAGATAAAGAAAAAATATTTAAAATTTCAAAACAGGTATCAGCTATTTTATTTTTATTATATTTTGTAGGTATAGTTACATTTAATTTTTTTGGCTTAGATATAGTGAAAATTATAGATAATTCTAATATAGAAGTGTTGTATAAAATAACATTGGTGTTATTAATTGGAGTGAGTTTTACAGCTGTATCTGAACCATTTTATAGAGCTTTGCTTAGTACAAAGAGATTAAAAGCCGCATTAATTCTAAAATTATTAGTGCCAATACTAAATATTTTATTTTATTTTATTTTATTTGAATTTACAGAGATTGATAGATTTATTTATAGTCATTCAATAGCTGTATTTTTAAGTTCTTTAATAACTATAATTTTTTATATAATAACTTATAGGAAAGAGTTAGAAAAAAATTGATAGCTTTATTACCTGTAATTTTATTTTTTGTATATAAATATTCATTTTATAATCCAACAAAAATGGTTCTTTTATATGTACTTCTTTCATCTAAAACATTAGGCTTTATAGCTCCCTCAACTATGCTTCTTGGTGGTACAGATTTAGGTTTTTTTAGTATAAATATGCTTGTGTTTTTCTCAGTTTTTATGTACAAAGGTTGGTATAGAATTGATTCATTTATAGCACCAATGTTTATTGTTTTGTTTGTATTTCTATTATATGGTATATTTGGTCCTGTGATTCGTGAGTTTGAAAGTTTTGGTCAAGCAATTACTTCTAGTAAGTCTTTTTTATATTTTTCAATTTTTTTTTATATATTTGTTCGAAAGGATGAGATTGATATTTATAAAATATTTAATTTTATAAAATTTTTAGGACTTTATTTAACAACTTGGAAAGTATTGTGGGCAATTTCACCTTCTCTTTCTTCCATGGTAACACCACCAGAATATCAATCTACATTTGGTGATATTGGGTATTATGTTCGTGTTTCTTTTCCAACATATATCGGTTTAGCTACACTAATTTATTATGCAGAATGGCAACAAAAAATGATAACTGGAAAAAAGTTTTTATTTTATTTTGCATTTTTAATGTTAGGTAACCAGCTTTGTGCGCATGCAGCATATACAGGAATGGTTTTTGTTGGTATTGCAGGTATATATAGTATTTGGCATGTTGATTCAGTTCAAGATAGTTTTCAAACAATAAAAAAAATTATTTTTCTTATTGTCCTAGTGATTGTTACGCTGTTGTCATCGCCAAAACTTCAGGATACACTTCTTGGAGAGTATCAAGCAATTTCAAGTGGTGAAGATGGTGCGTTGGCTTCAAGAGAAAAATTTAATAGGTTTAGATGGGAAGCAATCAATGACAATCCACTTGCAGGATTGGGTTTTATTCATAAATCTGCACCAATTATGAAAGTATATAAATCGGAAATTGTATCTAGATTTACTGAAAGATTAGATGTATTGGATTCTGGATATGTTGATGTGCTTGTAAAGTTTGGATATGGCGGTATGTATTTATTTCTATTTGTTTTTACGCTATATATATACAGTGTATTTAAGCAAGAAAACCCAAATCCTTATGCACTAGGTGCTGCTGTTCATATGCTAACTTATTATCCAGTAAATTATACATGGGCAGTTTTCACATACCCTCATGGAATAATTCCTATGGTCATAACATTTTATATGATTTATTATTTTCGCCCAAAAATACCACTTTATAAGTGATAATAGAAATTTTTTGATATAATTCAAAAGATTATGATGATTAGTTGAAATAAAATATTAAAAATAGTTATTTTAAACAAAGGAAAGAAGTAGATGAATATAAAACAATCTAATGATAGAAAGTTTTTAACTAAAGTTAAAGTTGCAATCTTGCTGATATTGCCATTGTTGTATCTCATATATAGTGTATATAACTTATATAGTAAATCTAGCTTAATAAGTCCATGTGATTTAATGGTTGATTTGCAATATGTTGTTTTATTTTTATTTTTAGAAATATCATTATTTTATTTATTTTACAATAGACAAAATTTATTAAGAGGATTTTATAACTATAAAGATATTATAATTACTTTTTTAGTAGTATTTATAATTAAAATTATGAAGTTTAGTTTAACAAATATTGATATAGATTTTATTTATTTATTACAAATATTTATATCATCTTTATCTGAATTTGTTATAGTTTTACCTATAATTTTTATCTATAAATATAGTTTTGCAAGATTTTTTTATAAAATAAGCTTATTATTTATATTAGCTATGAACATATCTTCTTTCTTTTACTTTTATAATACATCAGAACTTTTAAATCCAATTATTTTTGATAATGTAAATATTGTAGCCATGCAGGCAATATTTGATGGTTTAAATATATCTGATTATATTTTCTTGATATTAGGCTTCGCTTCATTTATATATATTTTTAAAATAAAAAATAATAAAAATACTATTCCCATGAGGAAGAGTCTTGTAATAGTCTTGATAATAATAGTTTCTTATAATGTATTGTTTTATGTGCAGCAAGCTGTACTATCTAAAACTTGTTCACTTTATGGTTATGAAAAGGAAAATAAAAATATTATAGTAAATATTGCTAATAAAAACACATTATTGGATTTGATACAAAGTTATTTAATATATACTAAAAAAGATACCAAAAAGAAATTAACTAAAAATATTTATAAAGAATATACTGAAAAAGAAAAAATATTTTTATTAGATAGAGGATTAATAAATAAGGAAAAGAGTAGTTATGAATTTAATATTTTAAAATATAATAAAGTTGTCTTTATAGCATTTGAAAGCTTAAGTAATGATTTTATAAATTTTTACAATAAAAAAATACCAAAAGAATCTACAGAATTTATTAATCATTTATTGGAGACATATCCCCATCTTAATAATTTCTATACTACTAATATGCCAACGCAAGAAGGATTAAACGCATTTATTAGAAGTAAAGTTAGTTTTAATAATTTTTATAAAAATGAAAATACACTATTTTCATTTTTTAATGAAAACGAATATTATACTACTTATTTAAGAGGTATGTCTAAATATTATGGTGAAGACCAATCGAATGCAAAAAAATATTTTCGTGCAACAAATATTATTGCTAGAGAGGAGTTAGAATCAAAATATGGTTCTAATATCTCTTCAAACTGGGGCGTGCATAATGATATGGTTTATACAGAAGCTGTAGATATAATGAAAAATCATGATAAGTTATTTTTATTTCTAAAAACAATTGATTTTCATCATCCTGGAGTGTATTATGGTGATATTGATTATCCTAAATCTATCAGTAAAAACTCAGTTTATAAATCATTATACTGGCTTGATAAAAGTCTAGAAGATTTTTTTATAAAATTAAAGGAAAATAATCTTTTTGATGATAAAACCATAATCTTTATCACAGCTGATCATAATCCTCATAGTAGTTTTGGTTTAGATGAGTATTTAATGGATTATAATTCAAATGGATTAAGAAAAATACCTTTTATAGTTGTAACAAAAAATCGCATAGAGGAATTAGATACAATTAAAGATAAGTATAGTTCACAAATAGATATTTTACCTACATTTTTTACTAGCAATAGTGATTTAATGGGAAGAAATATAAAGTTAAATAAGCATAATTTTTATATAACTTTTTATAATAATAAGTTTAGCTATATAAACAAAGAGAAAGGTTTGAATTTTTCTTTAGATGTAGAAGAATGTGCAAATTATTTAAAGATAGAAGAAACAGCTATATGCAAGCTATTGCATAATACAAACAATATTTAAAGGGGTGGTAATGAATATATTAAGTAAATCTATTTTAATTAAAATATTGATAGTTATATCTTTTATTTTATTTGTATTCGTGTATATATATCAAGATAAAATAATTGGTCAAATTCCTATAGCATATAACTATTATCAACCTATTAATAGTAAATACTTAATCGAGACAGAACAATCTAAAAGAATAATACCCCACAGGGTGAATAGTATTGGGAAACTTAATGATATTTGGGAAGAGGGATTTAGATCTTTTGAGTGTGATGTTAGGTTTGGAGATAGCAATACAAAAATCTTTAGAATGGGTCATGATATTGGAGAAATGGGTACTGATTTTGAAAGTTTTTTACTTAGTGAAGATTATGAAGAGATAGAAAAAATATGGTTAGATTTTAAAAACTTAAATTCCTATAATTACAAAGAAGCCTTATACGCATTAAATAATTTGGATGAAAAGTACAGTTTAAAAAAGAAACTAATTGTTGAATCTGGTACAAAGGATAATTTTTTTGATCAATTTAGTGATAATGGTTATCATACATCATATTATTTACCAACAGGATTGATTAAAAAATTATTGAAAGAAAAAAAAAGTGATGAGATGATTAGTCTTGCACAAAATATATCAAAACAAACAAAATTACAAAAGTTATCTGCTATATCTTTTTATCATGAAATTTATCCTTTTGTAAAAAAATTTTTAGAACCTAGAATTTCTAAAGATATTGTTTATCATATTTGGTACTCTCCTGCTTTATATGATAATAGATTTAAAAGTAAGTTATTGAATAATGAATTATATTTAAATGAGAGAGTTAAAACGCTTTTAGGAACTTATAGATCACAGCATAATCTATAAATTCCAGTCTAGTATCAGATAATATTTTGAATTATTGTTCCCCATACTATTACAGCTATAAAGATGCTTAAAAATACAATAGTACTTCCAACATCTTTAGCTCTTCCTGCCATTTCATTGTAGTCCAATGTAACTAAATCAACTACTCTTTCTATGGCACTATTAATAGTTTCAGCTAATAATATACCCATTAAAGAGATAAACATAAATAGCTTGTTAGTTAATGTTGTATCTATATAAATGATAACAGGAAAAAGAACAAAAACAAAAACAAGTTCTATCTTAAATGATGTTTCTGTCTTACATAAATCTTTTAGCCCATTTAAGGCATAGCTTGTATTCTTTAAAAAGTTATATTTTGGTTGATTTCTCAAGTTTAGTTCCTTGCTAAAGTTATTATTGATATTTTATCAAAAGAATCTTATATTTTTAGTTTTGTTTAAAATTATAAATTAGAGTTGTTATGTTAGACCATAATATTCCTATATATTCATGAATTGCTATTTGAGATACAGACATGGATTTTATTGGTGTTAAGTAGCTTTTATATGTAAAAAGATGAAAGTCTGTTGGTGCTGGTATTGGATTTAGACCTATTGAGCGAAATATAAGCATAGCTCTTGGCATATGACTTGCTGATGTAACTAGAAGAAATTTTTTATTTTCAACAATTTTTTTTGTAAATTCTGCTTCTTCTTGGGTATCTTTTGTTTTAAATCCTTTGATTATATCTTCTTTTTTAACTCCTAAAGATATAGCTAATTCTGCATATACATTTGCTGTTTGTGGTGCATTTGGAATATTTGAATAGCCTGTAAAAATTAGTTTAGAATTTGGTGTTTTTTTATAAATTATTATACCTTCTAAAACTCTTTTTGTTCCTGTTGAATTTATATGTGAAGATATTGGCTGAATACTATTCTTTTTATTTCCAGCTCCTAAAACATGAATATATGTTATTCGTTGGTTATACTCATATTTTGGATATTTTATTTCTAAGTTTTTTATAATAAAATTTGAAAATTGTGAATTAGAAAATAATAAAGTTAATAATATTGATAAGCTTATAAATATTTTTGCTAAGTTATATTTTTTAGTAAATAAAAAAAACAATGCTATAATAGAAAGAATTAATATCAATCCAAATGGTTCAATGAAAAAAGCTATAAATTTTTTTAAATAAAATCCCATAATTACTCATTTTTAATAATTTTTTTATTATACTATAAATATTAATTACTTTTAATTAGTTATTTAATGTTATTTTCAGTACTTTAAGTTAAAATAGCCAATTAGACCACTTTAATAAAGGGAAATGCTGCTTATGAAAATTTTATATATAGTGCCATCATTTAATATTTATGGTGGAACACCAAAAAAAACGCTTGATTTAATGAAGTCATTTAAAGAAAATAGTGCTATTTATATTTATTCTAATCAATATTTAGAATTTAAAACTCTTTTTGAGGAGACAGGTGGAAAAGTTTTTATAGGTAATTTTGGTCGTAACTTTTTTAAACACTTACGATTTTTATTGAAAATACTTGATGAGCAAAAAATAGATATTGTACAGACACAGTTTAGTGCTGGTGAAACTTTAGGATATTTGATTAAATTATTTAGACCAAAAATTAAATTAATTATTGCTTTTGTTGGTGTGCCTGAACCACTAGGTATAAAAAAATTTATAGTCAGTCAATTTTATAAAAAAGCTGACAGATTTGTTTTTATTTCTGAATATGTTAAAAGAGAAAAAATATTACAATTTCCAATTATAAATAAAAAAGAATCTAAAGTTATCTTTAATGGAACACAACTAAGACCCATAACAAAAGATGCATACCCTAAGTTGAGTCATATATCTTTACTTAGTATTTCAGGATTAATAGCATTAAAAAATATTAATATTTTAGTAGAAGCTATGAATATAATAGTTAATGATTTGCAAAATAAAGAAGTTTATTTATATGTAGCAGGTGATGGTGAAGAAAGAAACAATTTAGAAGAAAAAATAAAAAAATATTCATTGGAGAAAAATGTATTTTTGTTAGGTTACCAAAAAAACATTGGTGCTTTGTTGGATGAATGTGACATCTTTTTACATCCTTGTTATGCTGAAGGCTTTGGAATAGCTGTTGCTGAAGCTATGATGGCTGCTAAACCAATAATAGCTTCCAATGAAGGAGCAATGCCTGAGCTTATAATTCAAGGAGAAGAGGTTGGAATATTGGTTGATAAATTTGATGCACAAGCTTGGGCAATATCAATAATGAAGTTAATAGAAAATCAAAAATATGCTTCAAAATTAGGTAGCAATGCTAAAGTAAGAGCGGAAAATGAATTTTCAAAAGAAAATTTTGTATCTAATTATAAAAATTTTTATAGCTCATTAATGGAGAAAAAATGAAGATAGTAGTTTTACATCCACCACTATATCCAGTAAATCATACTTTTTATAATATTTTGGGTAAGTATGCGGAAGTTGTTTTATATCATTTTGGAGAATATCCACTTTTACATCGACATTGGAATATACATGAGATGAAAAAGAGTGCTATTAATTATAAGATAAAAGTATTTGGTAAGGGACCTGAGAGTTTAAAAAATCAAATGAATCCATCTTTTTTTAAGGATATTATGTCTGATAAGCCAGATTTTGTTATTAGTGTAGCGTTTTGGTTTCCTAGTTTATATGCTTCATTACTTAGAAAATTATTTGGATATAAATTTTTAATAACAACTGACGCTATTAAGGAAACAGAGAAAAATATTTCTTATGCAAGACATAAGCTAAGAGAGTTAATGTGTAAAAATACAGATATGTTTTTATCAGCTTCTTCATTAACAACAGAGTATTTATATACTTTATCTTCAGATATTAAGATAAAAGATTCTTTACAAACTATTGATACTGTTGAATGGAAAAAAGAGTTTGATGAACTTTTGGAAAAAAATGAATTGCGTAATGAACTTGATTTACCTTTAGATAAAAATATTCTTCTTGGTGTTGGTGGATTTATTAGCAAGAAAAATTGGGAATCTGTATTTGAACAAATTGATAAAATTGAAAATACTATATTTGTCCTTGTTGGAGGTGGTGAATTAGAAGATAAATATTATAATTATATAAATTCTTTTAATTTAACTAACAAAGTGAAAATAATTTCACGCAAAGAGGGTAGAGAGTTGAAAAAATATTTTAAAGCTAGTGATATTTTTATTTTTCCATCGCTCTATGATCAGTTTGGATATGTAGTTTTTGAAGCATTAGCTTCTGGATTACCTGTTGTGTGTAGTAAAAATAGTGGTGCTTCATCAGTAATAGAAAATGGTAAAAATGGCTTTGTAATTGATCCAGAATCTACATATATAGAACAGATTCAATTAATTACAAAAAATTTAGATAGTTTTAGTAAAGAGTCATTTTTGACATTACAACGCAACACTTTGGAAAATAAAGCTAAAGAGTGGCTAAAAGCTTTAGAAGAACTTAAATAATGAAGCCTAAATTACTTTGTGTCCTTCATCGTTCACCTCCAGCTCACGGTGCGGCAAAAGTTGGTGATTTTATAGCAAGTAGTGAAAAACTTAAAAATAAATATGATTGTAAATTTATTACTATAAAATCATCTGATAGTATAGAAGATATTGGAAAGATTAGTTTTAGAAAAATTTATTTAGTAATAGAACTTTATTTACAAGTTCTATGGGCATTAATTAGTTTTCGACCAAATAAAATTTATTTTACATCTTCTATGCGTTCAATAGCTTTGTATCGTGATATTTTAATTTCTACATTATGGAAGTTTTATGCTCTTTTTAAATCGGTAGATATTTACTACCATTATCATACAAAAGGAATCAATGAATATATCTCATCTTCTAAGAAAAATTTTATATTAACAAGTTTTTTTATAAAAAATGTAAATTTAATATTGTTAAGTCCATTATTGAGAAATGATTTTCAAAAGTTAGATAGTTATAAATCTATTGTTTTTTTACCTAATGGAGTAGAAGATAGCTTAAAAGATAAAGATGTCAATGATTATATAGAAAATAAATATGAAAATTTAAAGCATATAAATATATTTTATTTAGCTCATATGATGAAAGATAAGGGATATGATAAGGTTTTAAATTTAGCAAAATTAAATAAGAATGGAAATTTTCATTTTCATTTTGCAGGTAGTTGGAAGTCCGAAGAGGATAAAGAATTCTTTTTTTCTTTTATAAAAAAATATGATTTAAAGAATATTACATTTCATGGTTTTGTATTTGGTAAAGAAAAAGATAAATTATTTGAACAAGCTCATATATTTATTTACCCAACAAAAAATGATGCATTTCCATTAACTCTTTTAGAAGCATTATCTTATGCTATACCTATTATTACTACAAATCAAGGTTCTATTCCATATATGATTGATGAAAAAAGTGGAATTGTACTAAATGATATAGATAAACTCTCAAATGCTTTGATAGAAGCAAAAGATATGTTGTTAAATATGAAAACATCAAAATATTGTAGGCAAAGATATGAAGAAAATTTCTCATTAGAGCAGTTTGAAAATAATTTAGTAAATATTTTTACTAATAGAAGTAAATCAAATATAAAAGGAGAGCGTAATGACAAAAAGTAAAATAGCAATAATAGGTTTAGGATATGTAGGGCTACCATTAGCACATGCATTTAGTGAAAAATATGAAGTAGTGGGATTTGATATAGCACAGTGGCGTATAGATGAACTCAGAGATGGATTTGAT
>JAYEHQ010000013.1:11987-24539 GCA_034659595.1 Campylobacterota bacterium | reverse complement strand
GTAGGTTTTTGAGTTTTGGTTATGTGGTGTTCTGATATAAATCTATCTTCTACATGTAGATATGTTTTGATTTGAAAGCTCTTTTTATCTTCTTTTTTATTTTTTAAACATAGGGATAGTATTGTAGAATTTAGTGTATATTTTTTAGTTCTACTTTGTCTAACTTTTGAGTGTGTATTATCCACTATCATTAAATCTTAAATAGTTGTTTTATCTGGGGACATTATAAGATACTGACTCTACAGAAAATAGATACAAAATTCCTTTATGGTTGTTTGGATTTTTGTATTAAAATTCTTTTAGCTATAATCTTAAAAATATTATACAGGAAAATATAAAATGTCATTTGAACAAGAATCATTAGATTACCATAAAGCAACAAGTGAGTTTGATACTAATGGAAAGATAGGTACATTACTTACAAAATCATGCAATACTCAAAAAGAGTTATCTATGGCTTATAGCCCAGGTGTTGCGACTCCATGTCTTGAGATAGAAAAAGATATTGAAAAAGCTTATGATTATACTAACAAGGGTAATTTAGTTGCTGTTATTAGTGATGGTACTGCAGTTCTAGGACTTGGTGATATAGGGCATCTAGCTTCAAAACCTGTTATGGAGGGTAAAGGTGTTTTATTTAAGTCATTTGCAAATGTAGATGCTGTTGATATTGAACTTAATACTAAAGATACTGAGGAAATCATCCAAATAGTTGCTTCAATGGCTGATAGTTTTGGTGGTATCAATCTTGAAGATATATCTGCACCTCGTTGTTTTGAGATAGAAACAAGACTAAAAGAGATTTGTAATGTACCAGTTTTTCATGATGACCAACACGGAACGGCAGTTATAACGACAGCTGGACTTATCAATGTTTTAGAGATGAGTGGTAAAAAAGTAGAAGATTTAAAAGTTGTAGTTATTGGTTCTGGTGCTTCTGGGATAGCATGTGCAAGTATGTATAAACTTTTAGGTGTAAAAAACATAACTATGTTAGATTCTAAAGGTGTTATTCATAATGGTCGTAAAGACTTAAATAAATACAAAAAAGATTTTGCTTTTGAAACAAATGATAGAACTTTAGAAGATGCTATAAAAGGTGCTGATATGGTACTTGGTCTTTCAAAAGCAAATCAAATTACTCCAGATATGGTAAAAAATATGACTGATAAAAATCCTGTTATTTTCGCATGTGCAAATCCAAATCCTGAGATTTTACCACCTGTTGCAAAAGAAGCAAGAGAAGATATTATCATAGGAACTGGACGAAGTGATTATCCAAATCAAGTAAATAATGTTCTAGGTTTTCCTCAAATTTTCCGTGGTGCATTAGATGTAAGAGCTACTAAGATAACTGAAAACATGAAACTTGCAGCTGCAAAAGCATTAGCATCTTTAGCTAAAGAGGAAGTTCCAGCTCATGTTAAAAAAGCTCACGGTAGAGGTGATGATATGAGTTTTGGAAAAGAGTATGTTATCCCATCACCATTTGATAGACGAGTTCTTGTTTATGTTGCATCTGCAGTTGCACAAACAGCTATAGAAGATGGTGTAGCAAGAGTTAAAGAGTTTGATTTAGATGCTTATAGAGCTAAGCTTGAAAGATTAGCTGGGCATTTAGATTCTAAGGTATAAAAAAGAGGTTTAAATGCTTATTTATGAATTATTGATAATTTCTCCAAGTAGCCCTTTTGAGGCTACTATACCTCATTTATTTCATAATATTTTTATCATTATTGATGTTATTTTACTTCTATATTTTTTTATTCAAGGGTTTATTGCAAAACATAAACTTGTAGCTATTTTAGCAGTTACACAAATGATTTTATACTCTATTGTTCTCTATTTATCGCCTACTCTTACTACAAATGACATATTGATAGATAAAATATCATCCGTAATGTTTTTGATTATAAATATAGTTGGTGGGGTGATAATTATATATGCACTCAAATATATAGAGAGTGAAAATTTCAGTAGATTGAAAAAAAATGGTTTTATCGCAATGTTATTTTTCTTTTTATGTGTTATGAATTTTATCGTCTCAACTAACAATATTGAGATATTTTTTATGTTGTTTGAGTTAACTACACTCTGTTCTTTTGTTCTCATAGGTTACCGTAAAGATGAGATTTCAACTAAAAATGCACTAAAAGCTTTATGGATGAATCAGATAGGTGGGGTTTTTATTTTACTAGCTCTTATAGTTTCTATCATCCAATACGACACAATATATTTTGACATACTTATAGCCAATATAGATGAGATGTATCTTCTACCTATAGTGCTTTTAGCAATGGCTGGATTTGTTAAAGGTGCAACAATCCCTTTTGATAAATGGCTTCTTGGTGCAATGGTAGCTCCAACACCAGTTAGTGCTATCTTACATAGTGCTACAATGGTTAAAATCGCTCCATATCTGATGCTAAAACTAGCACCTGCTATGAGTGGGTTTGTATCTGTAACTATTACCCTCATAGGAACTTTTGTATTTTTTAGTGCGTCATTACTTTCTCTTAGTAAAGATTACTTTAAAGAGATTTTAGGACTCTCAACCATCGCACTTTTGGCTCTTATGATGGCTCTTGCATCTGTTGGAACTGAACAAGCCATGACAGCTTGTTTGATTTTTATGGTTTTTCATGCTATCTCAAAAGCACTTCTTTTTTTACAAGCTGGGATTTTAGAAAAAAGTTTTCATTTAAAATATGTAGATGATATAGATGGACTTATAAACCATTCCCCGTTGGTTACATTTTTTATCATCATAGGTTTTGCATCTCTAACTCTTCCACCTTTTGGTGTATTTATAGCTAAATTTATGGCGATAGAATCAATAGCAACTATGATAAATACAAATCCACTTTATGTTATTCCCATCATATTTATAGCTTTAGGAAGTGTAGTTTTAACTCTTCTTTATTTTAAAGTTGTGACAAAACTTTTTGCTAAAGATATAGATGCTAAAATAGAAAAAACTATTATCTCAAAATTTTATACAATACCATCGTTTATACTTTTTGCTTTATTGATTATTGGTATCTATATAACATTTGAGATGAATTTTTTGACTAATATAGAGATTATTATCCCAACAATATTGATTTTTATAGTTCCAATTTTATTTTTACTTTTAATCTTTAAAAAATCTCATAGAGTAAAAGAGTATCATTGTGGAGAAAAAGAGGAATTAAAATTGAGTATGTATTATTTTAATATCTCAGATAAGTATAAAAAATATATGGTTTATATTGCTATGGGGCTTATGTTGCTACTGACTATGGGAACTTTAGAAGGGATTTTATAAATGAGATTAAAACTTATATTAACAACAATTTTTCTAATTGTATGTGGGCTTTTTGTATATCTAAATACACAAAATAAAAATGAAAGAATAAACTTAGCTTTAGATGAACAATTAAAAGATTTACATATCCATTATGCTTTAACAAAAGATTATTTTATTACAGATGCTAAAAGTATTAAAAATAACATAAGTTGTAATCAAAAAATCATAGATATATTTTCACAAGCTCAAAATGCAAGTGATGAAGAGAAAGATATATTAAGAAAAGAGTTACATCAATTCCTTGTTCCAATGTATGGTAGAATGAAATCAAGAGGGCTGCTTCAGTTCCAGTTTGTATTTAAAAATAATGTTAGTTTTTTAAGGATGCATAAACCAAACAAGTTTGGTGATGATTTAACTGATATAAGATATAGTTTTAAGTATGCTAATGAAATTCAGCAAGATATAGAGGGGTTTGAGCAGGGAAGAACTACTCATGCTTTTAGATATGTATTTCCTTTTTATGATAAGAAAAATAATCATTTAGGTGCTATTGAAATATCATTATCTTCATTTGCACTTCAAGAAAAACTTCTTAGTGTAGATAAAATCCATTCCCATTTTTTAGTAAAAAAAGATGTATTTGATGTTAAAGCATGGAAAACTGATGGTACAGTAAAAAACTATATGGAAAGTATAGAGCATGAGGAT
The DNA here is from genome assembly GCA_034659595.1 of Campylobacterota bacterium. Lineage (GTDB taxonomy): Bacteria > Campylobacterota > Campylobacteria > Campylobacterales > Sulfurimonadaceae > Sulfurimonas. The sequence goes on along the minus strand of JAYEHQ010000013.1, from coordinate 20,539 downwards.
TATCTGTTTACAACAACTAAGCATTCAAATGCAGAGAAAATGAAAAAAAGTGAACAATTCATCATTAAACCATTAAAAGAGAATATAAATTATCATATATCAGTAGATAAACCTTTTACCTTATATACACCTATTGATGAAACTATTAAGGTTATAGCATTTTTACCAATCAAAAATATTAAAGATAAAAAAACTGTTGCATATTTAGTTTCATATACAAATAATGATGGTATTTGTCATGTTTTGAAAAATTATTATGTAGCAAATGCAGTGATGCTAATCGTGATGTTATTATTGTTTTATTTTATTTACAAAAACTTAGTACATAAAAAAGAGCTACAAATAGAGGTAATAAATAAAACTGCTGAGCTAAAAAACTTAAATGAAAATCTTGAACAAATAGTGGAAGAAAAAACAGAAGATTTGAATGATAAAAATAGAGAACTTAAATCTTTAATCTCATCTTATGATAAAAATGTAATGTATTCTAGTACAGATTTAGAGGGAATTATTACCGATGTAAGTGATGCTTTTTGTAGAGTTAGTGGTTATACAAGAGAGGAACTTATAGGACAAAATCACAATATAGTAAGGCATCCTGAAAATCCAGCTAGTATCTTTGAAGATTTATGGAATAAGTTAGTAAAAGAAGAATCATTTTATACTGAGATTAAAAATCTAAAAAAAGATGGTGGATATTTTTGGATTAAATCATTTTATGCACCAGAGTATGATAAATACGGTACTCATATTGGATATACAGCTGTAAGAGATAATATTACAGATAGGAAAGAGGTTGAAGAGTTACATCATGAGATAGAAGCAACACAAAAAGAAGTTATTTTCACTATGGGTGCTATTGGTGAAAGTCGTTCAAAAGAAACTGGTAATCATGTAAAAAGAGTAGCTGAATACTCTAAAATATTTGCTTTACATTATGGTTTAAGTGAAAAAGATGCAGAATTGTTAAAACAAGCATCTCCGATGCACGATATTGGTAAAGTAGCTATACCTGATAATATTTTAAATAAACCAGCTAAACTTACAGATGCAGAGATGGATACAATAAAAAACCACTCTCAACTTGGATTTGATATGTTACATGGCTCAACTAGACCACTTTTAAATACAGCAGCCATAGTAGCTCACGAGCACCATGAAAAATGGGATGGTTCAGGTTATCCGCAAGGTTTAACAGCTTTAGAGATTCATGTATATGGTCGTATAACAGCTATAGCAGATGTATTTGACGCTCTTGGAAGTGAGAGATGTTATAAAAAAGCTTGGAGTGATGAAAAGATATTTAAGTTATTTAAAGAGGAAAGAGGAAAACACTTTGAACCAAAACTTGTAGATATATTTTTTGATAATCTTGATGACTTTTTAGAGATTAGAGATAAATTAGTTGATAAATAAAAATATTTAGTTTTTTTTGATATAATTTGCATATTGAGAGAGGATAAATCCTCCCTCTTTTTTTTGTTTAGTCATCTTCATTGAGATATTTTAGTATCTCATAGACAACTTTAAGAATTACTTCTATAATTCTTAACATGAAAATCATCACCTTTCACGGTTTTGATTTACTAAACTATATGCACAGTTGCAGCTGTTGCATATAGCTACAGCAGAACCGCATTAAAATTATATCAAAAAAACATCTTAATATATTTATCAAAGATTTAAAAGAGTAAAATGCTCTAAAACTAATAAAAAGAATTTTCCTGAATGTTAGAAACAATTTTAATAATTTTAGCACCCATCGTTGGTGGGCTTATTTACGGCTTTGAAAGAATAGTTAGAGCTAGGATGCAAAACCGTCAAGGTCCTCCACTTTTACAGCCGTTTTACGATATGTATAAACTTATAGATAAACAAGCATTTATTATAAATCCTTATCATACTATCTTGGGAATGATGCATTTTATAACTCTTTGGGTTGTTGTTGCATTTGTTATACTTGGGCAAAATTTGCTTTATATTATCTTCTTGCATCTACTATCATCTATTTTTCTCATCCTTGCAGGGTTTAGTGTCAAATCAATTTTTTCACATATTGGCTCAAACAGAGAACTACTTTCTATTATCGCTTATGAGCCTATTTTAATAATGGTAGCAGTTGGATTTTTTCTACAAAATGGAACTTTTGATATAAGTAGCATACGGGGAAATTCATCTGAGATAGGCTCTCTGTTTTTACTCTTTTTAGCATTTTTACTTGTTATACCTATCAAACTTAAAAAGTCACCATTTGATGCAGTTGAAGCTCATCAAGAGATAGTTGGCGGTGTTGAGATAGAGTTTAGTGGTCTGTTTTTTGAGTTTTTATATATGGCTAAATGGCTTGAATATATATTCATATACTCCCTACTTCTTCTGTTTACTGGTAATAATATTTTACTTGGAATATTCTTATTTGCATCTGTTTTTTTAGTAATAAATTTAGTTGATAATTCTACAGCTAGGGTAAAAATAAATCATCTAATTAAAATAGTTTTAACAATTGGACTAATATTAAGTATGTTAAATCTTATAGGACTCTCTTATGTTTGATTTGAAAAAATACAGAAAAAAATCACCTTGGATACTTCACTATAATGCTGGAAGTTGCAATGGATGCGATATAGAGATATTGGCTTGTTTATCTCCAAAATACGACCTTGAAAGATTTGGAGTTATAAACACAGGTAACCCAAAACAATCAGATATATTTTTAGTAACAGGACCAGTAACATACAGAAGTAGAGAACGCCTTATAGAACTCTATAACCAGATGCCAGAACCAAAGGTTGTAGTAGCAGTTGGAAGTTGTAGTTGTACTGGAGGGGTATTTCGTGATATGTATAATGTAGAAGATGGGGTAGATAGATACATACCCGTAGATATATATATCCCAGGGTGTGCAACCTCTCCAGAACTCATCATAGATGGAGTTGTTAAAGGTTTAGAGATTTTAGAGAAAAAAACAAAAGAGATAGAGAAACCTTTTAAACTGTTTCGTGATGTCAAAAATGAAGATGGAGTTGTAAATCGTAGAGATAGTGCTATGAGGGTAGAAGAAGATGAATAAATTTCATTCAAAACTAATCGGAGGTGGGACTTCAGTCCCACATTTATTGGAGGATGAAACTTTTTATAACTTAATAGCCTTTTGTATTATGCCTAATCATATCCATATCTTATTTAAACAAAATGAAAATATTAGTAATATAATGCAAAAATTAAAAGGTGGCAGTTCTTTAATTATAAATAGATTACTTAACAAAAGTGGTAAATTTTGGGAAAACAACTACTATGATAAAGCTATAAGGGATGAAAAACATTTTATTACTACATATGAGTATATAAAAAATAATCCTATTAAAGCAGGTTTAAATGATTATGAAAATAGATTTTATGGGATTTATGAATAATAAAAATAGGACTAAAGTCCTATCACCAAAAGTAACTAATAAAATATAATTAATGGAGATTGGACTTTACTCCAATCAAAGGGGAGTCAGATGCAAAAGATTAAAATCTCACTAGAAGAGATAAAAGAAAAGATAAAAGATTTTTATGATGAAAAACTATGGCATTTTATAACTTTAAATGGTGTAGCTTTAGCTGATGAAAAAACAGAGATTCAATGGATATTTTCTAAGTATGAAAGTTTGGATGATGTAGTTATTTATTATGTTGAGATAGCTCAAGATGCAGTAGTTCCCTCAGTAGTAGATATTATCCCATCGGCAATAATTTCTCAAAGGGAGATAGTTGATATGTTTGGTATTGAGATTGAAGATAGTTCTAAGGGCTTATATCTGGATGAGGATTCTTTACAGATGCCTCTTAGTAGTTGTGGAGTGAAAATCTAAAATGAATTCAATAATTTTAAAAAGAACTATATATCCACTTTTTTTACTCTCTATCGCTTATGTACTTTTTATAAGTAGTGATGCAAAGATGATTATTGCAGGTGTTGCAGTGTTTCTAATCGGCATGGTTTTTATGGAGGATGGGTTTAAACTTTTTAGCGGTGGGAAGCTTGAGAAAGTTTTAAAAAAAAGTACAAGTAGTGTACCAAAAGCTATAGGTACAGGTTTTTTTGCTACTGCTCTAGTTCAAAGCTCATCTCTTATATCTGTAATCATCATCTCTTTTTTAAGTGCTGAGCTTATCACACTTAGTGGAGCTATAGGGGTAGTCTTTGGCTCAAATATCGGTACGACTACAACAGCTTGGATGGTATCAGCCTTTGGTGTAAAGATTAAAATTGCTCAGTTTGCGATGCCTATGCTTATCTTTGGTGTAGTATTTAGATTTAACAAAAAGAAAAGTTATCAAGGTTTAGGAAATATACTTGTAGGTTTAGGGTTTGTATTTTTAGGTATCAGTTTTATGAAAGATGGATTTGATGCTTTAAAAAATGGACTTGACTTAGCTCAGTTTGCTATGGATGGCTATCTTGGTGTTTTAGTTTATGTACTTATCGGTGCAGTTGCAACTGTAGTTATACAGTCAAGTAGTGCTACCATGGCATTAATTATCACAGCACTTGCCACTAACCAGATTCTTTATTTTAATGCACTAGAACTTGCTATTGGGGCAAATATTGGGACAACTGTAACAGCAGTTATTGGTTCTTTAGCATCAAATGAAAATGGCAAAAGATTAGCAGTTGCACATTTTATTTTTAATATGGTTACAGGTTTTATAGCCATAGTATTTTTATATCAACTAGCTGATTTAGTGACCTCATTATCATCTACTATAGGGATAGCACGAGATGATTATGCGATGCAACTGGCTCTGTTTCATACTATATTTAACATTATTGGGGTATTGGCAGTTGCGCCATTTACCTCAAAACTTGTAGTGTTTTTAGAGGGTTTATTTGAGAAAAAAACAAAAGATATATCTAGGGCTAGATACTTAGATGATGCCATAGTTGAAGTGCCAGAAGTTGCTCAAGTTGCTCTAAGAAAAGAGATAATCCATCTATACGACAACGCCACAGAAGTTCTTTCCCACGCTCTTTCTTTACATAGACATACATATATAGGAAAAGGTGAAGATATAAATAAAGTGGTAGAATCATCAGTAAAAAAGATAGATATAAATATAGATGATTTTTATGAAAGAAAGATTAAAATCTTATATGGCGATATTATAAAATACGCAACAATTTCACAAGAGAGTATGAGTATCGAAGATAAACATAAAATCTACTCTTTAAAAATTGCTTGTAGAGATATTGTAGAAGCTATTAAAAATGTAAAAGTTTTACAAAAAAATATAAATAAATTCATAAAAAGTAAAAACGAATATATAAAAAATGAATATAATTATCTTAGAGAAGAGATAGTAAAAACTTTAGATGCTATCCACTCGTTGAGATATAATCATAGTGATGAGTTCGATATTTTGGCAAAAATTAAACTTTTAGAAAAGGATTTAAAAAAATTAGATATGATTGAAAGTGGAAGAATTGATAAACTGATTCGTAGTAATTTTATAGAAACAAAAATGGCTACTTCACTTATAAATGATAGTGCTTTTGCTTATGAAATATCAAAAAAGTTAATCCATACAGCTACTATTTTATGGATACAAGATAGAGAAATTCAAGAATTAGGAGAAGAATAATGAAATTGGAAAAGTTATTTAAAAAAGTTGAAGAGTTTTTTAATATGGATGAACAAGAGCAGGAAAAAAAAGTAAACAAAAAACAAAAACTGAACTTTTCACTTAAAGAGAAAATAGAAGCAATGAAGAAAAAAATCAAAGCAACTGATAATAAAGAAAAAAAGAAAAAAATCAAAGATGAATTAGATGTTTTGAAACAACTTTTAAAAAAACTAGAGATAGAAGAAGAAAATAAAGATGAGTCGTAAAACCATAAATATCCCTCTTGGTTCTCAACATATTTCACTTTTAGAGCCTGTACGATTTCGCTTTGAATGTGAAAATGAGAAAATCATAGGGGTAGATTCTGATGTTGGGTTTGTGCATCGTGGGATTGAAAAAGCTTGTACTACAAAGTTTAAATTTGATGGTATAGGTTATGTAGTAGCTAGGATTTGTGGGCTTTGTGCTATTACGCATACACTTTCATATACTGCTGGGATTGAGAAACTTTTAGATGCTGAGATAACTTCAAAAGCAAAATATTTAAGAATTTTACTTTTAGAACTTGACCGCATCCATTCACACATGTTATGTTTATCTCACACTTGCGAAAATGCTGGATTTGAAGCTATGTTTATGCGTATAATGGGCGATAGAGAACTTATCATGGAGATTCAAGAACTTTTAACTGGTAATCGTGTGCAGTTTGATTTTATATCTATAGGTGGTGTAAATAGAGATTTAACTCCAGAGATTGCTAAAATAATCTTAGAAAAATTAAAAATAGTAAAAGAAAAAACTTTAGGTTATATGGATGAATTTAAAAATAACTGGAGTCTCTCTTTAAAATTTAAAGGCATCGGTGCTTTAACTCTTGATGATGCATATAAGTTTAACGCTATAGGTCCACTTGCTCGTGCATCTGGACTTAAGATAGATGTACGAAATGAGATAGATTATCTTCCTTATGATGAGATTGGCTTTGAGATGCAAACAGAGAGTGGCGGAGATATAAATAGTAGAAATATACTAAGATTAAATGAGATAATAAACTCTATAGATATGTGTGAAAATGTCATAAATGGATTTCCTGAGGGTGAAATTTTTACAAAGATAAAAGGGAAACCAAAAGGTGAAACGGTTGTAAGATTTGAAGCTCCAAGGGGTGAGTTGATGTACTATATAAAAGGAAATGGCAAACCTATGTTAGAGAGAGTAAGAATTAAAACACCAACCTTTGCATCTATCCCTGCATTTTCACATATATTTGTTGGGCAAGATTATGCCGATGCACCTGCTATACTAGCATCTTTTGATCCATGTCTTTCATGTACTGCAAAGTAAAGGGCTAGAGATGTTTAGTTCATTTTTTAAAGCATTTGAGAATCTTTTTAAAACACCTCAAACTATAGATTATCCTGCTACCCCCATAGTAAAAGATAAAAATTATAGAGGTCTGATAGAGTATGGACAAGAAGCGTGTATCTACTGTTTAAAATGTGAAAAGACCTGTCCATCAGGAGCTATTTTATTTGTACCAGTAGAAAATCCACCACAAAATGAGAAGAATAAAAAGGGTTTAAAATACCACTACAACCCCCATCTTTGCATCTACTGCACAGAGTGTGTAAGAGCCTGTCCAAAACCAGATGAAGCACTATGGCAAAGCAATAAAAAACCACCAATAGGGGTAAAGGAAGATAGAGTTAATGATAGTTGGTTTGAGCTAGAGAAATTGCGTTAAAAATAAAATAAGCACTTTTTTATCATTAAAAAGCTAAAATCGCTTTATGATAAAAAGATACCCCACTAAAAAAATATTCGTCGGTAATGTAGCTGTTGGTGGTGATGCACCTATTAGTACTCAGTCTATGACTTTTTCAAGAACTTCAGATGTTGAAACTACTGTTGCACAGATAAAACGGTTGCATTTAGCTGGGTGTGACATAGTCCGTTGTGCAGTTCCTACAATGGCTGATGCTAATGCTTTAAAATCTATAAAAGAACAAATCGAACTTCCACTTGTTGCAGATATACATTTTAATCATAGATACGCTCTTATAGCTTCTGAAGTGGTTGATTGTATCCGTATAAATCCAGGGAATATTGGCTCAAAAGAGAGAGTTGCCGAGGTTGTAAAAGCTTGTCAACAAAGGGATATTCCTATAAGAATCGGTGTAAATTCTGGAAGTTTAGAAAAACAATTTGATGATAAGTATGGTCCAACCGCTGAGGGGATGGTGGCATCTGCTGAGTACAACATCAAGTACCTAGAAGATTTAGGATTTGATGATATAAAAATCTCTTTAAAAGCTAGTGATGTTCAAAGAACTGTAGATGCATATAGAATGTTACGCCCTAAAAATAACTACCCTTTTCATCTTGGAGTTACAGAAGCAGGGACTCTTTTTCACGCTACTGTTAAAAGCTCCATAGGGCTTGGTGCATTACTTCTTGATGGCATCGGCGATACTATGAGGGTATCAATCACAGGTGAGCTAGAAGAGGAGATAAAAGTAGCAAGAGCTATTTTAAAAGATAGCGGAGCGATGCCAGATGGACTAAATATCATATCTTGCCCAACTTGTGGAAGAATAGAAGTCGACTTAGTAAGTGCCGTAGCAGAGATAGAACAAAGAACAGCACATATAAAAGCCCCTCTAAATGTATCGGTAATGGGATGTGTTGTAAATGCCATAGGTGAAGCAAAACACGCTGATGTAGCCATAGCTTACGGAAAAGGTAAAGGTATGGTTATGGTAAAAGGGGAAGTTGTGGCTAACTTAAAAGAGGATGCTTTAGTGGATAGGTTTGTTGGTGAAGTTGAGAAGATGGCTGAAGAAACTGAGTAATGATATAGTGAAATATATTAATAAAGTTGAAAATGAATTATTAGACTTTAGAAGTTCTATAACAAGAAAAGTTAATAGCTTTGAAGAAAA
>JAYEHQ010000013.1:0-11887 GCA_034659595.1 Campylobacterota bacterium | reverse complement strand
ATTTGATACTATGGATGATAAATTAGAAAACATCATTTCTCTTTTAAGTAAAAAATCTTAATAATTTATCAATAACAAAATAAAGAATTATTATGCTAAAAAATATAGAGATAGTTAATTATAAATGTTTTAAAGATTTTAAACTTAATGGGTTGAGTCAGATAAATATAATTAGTGGTGGTAATAATGTTGGTAAGACTGCTTTGCTGGAGGCTTTATTAATAATTAATAATGAAAATATTAGAAGTATTATAGACATAATTAAACTTATATTTTTAAATAGAGATTTAAGTATAGAAAATATTAATAATTATCTTAAAAAAATAAATTTATCATTTAAAAAAGATAATAAAATAATAACTATTCAACATAAATATATAGATGAATTAATTAATAGTAATATAAAAAATTTTGATAATCTTAAAGGTGTAAGTGAAGAGTTTTTACTTTTGACAATAGATAATAAACTCTTTGTATTCCCATTAAAAGAACAAGAAGAACTTTCTTCAAGAAAAATTATAGATATTAAAAAAGAATTTAATTTTATTGATTCTGCTAGCCCTAACAATAAGTTATTAGTAGAATTATATTCAGAAGTTCAAACAAAAAATATTCAACATAATTTTTTAGAATATTTAAAAATCTTAGATGATAATATAGTTTTATTAGAACCGCAATTTTTATATGGTGAACCACTAGTAAGGATAACATTAAAAAATCCAGAATTATCGTTAATCTCATCAGAACTAGGTGAAGGTACAAACAGATATATAGAGATACTAGCTACACTTTTATCAAACTCAAATGGTAGTGTATTTATAGATGAGATAGAAAACGGCATCCATTATTCAAAACTAAAAGAGATTTGTAAAGCTATTATCGAGATAGTAGAGAAAGAAGATATACAACTTTTCATAACTACACATGATGAAGAGACTATTGAAGCTTTTGCACAAGCTAGTGAAGAACTAAACTATAAAGGTATAAGTTCCATAGAACTATATAAAGATGAAGATAACACTATCCAATCCATAGTAAGAAACAGTGAACAATTTATAGCTACAGTAGATGCAGGTATGGAAGTTAGATGAAATACTTATTAGTTGAGGGTATTACAGATGTGAAGTTTGTACAGTATATATGTTTTAAAAATAATATCATAAAAAAATTTGATGATTTTGAAAAACAAAAAGCAAAAACTTCTCAAATAGAAGTGTACAAATATAATGACTTATATATATTAAATATGAAAAGTCAAGATAATCTAGAATATGCTTTATCAAATACACTAAAACCTATGATAAAAAGAATTAAAAAAATAGGTATCATAGAAGATGCAGATGATAATTTTGAAGAATCTACAACTAAAATAACAGATGCCATAAAAAAATCTCAAATAGATGAATCAAATATCAGCTATTTTCTAACTCCAAACAACAAAGATTTAGGAGATTTAGAAACTCTACTTTTATCGACTATAAAAGAGAACAACATAGTACAATGTTTTGATGATTATAAAAAGTGTTTGTTATCAAAAGAAGAGATACATCCAAAAGCACTAAACAAAGGTCAAATTTACGCTTACACTATGTACTCACAACAAGGGGAAAACCTACATAAACCACAACACTCATTTATGTTTGAAAAAGACAAAATTTATGCAGATACAAATTTATGGGATTTAAAAAAAGATGAATTTGAACCAATAACAGATTTTATACTAGAAATTTTTAAAAAAGATAGTTGATGCAAGTATTAATAGAAAAAGCAAAAAAAGATAAAATTTTAACTAGCACTATTATTCTAGAAAAATTAAAAGAGTTGAAACCCATCTTTGAAAAAGAAGATATAAAACTCCTTGGTTTATTTGGCTCATATTCGAGGGATGAAGCAAATAAGGATAGTGATATAGATATATTAATCGAAACAACACCTAAGTTTTTAAAAAAACATTGGTTGGAATGCTATTGTAAAACTTGATGAGTTAAAAAATATTTTAAAAACAACATTTAATAAAGAAATAGATTTTGCAGATAAGCAAGGTTTACTAGATCATGATAACACATATATACTAAAAAAGGCTTTGTATGTATAAGGAAGATGAACTAGTAAAAATAAAATCCATACATAAAAAACTTAGTTCTATTTTTAAAATAGTTCAAAGACATGGTGGGATAGTCAAAGAGATACTTTCATGAATAAATAGAATTAAAATTTTACAAATAAAAAATATAAAAACAGATTTTTTTAATAATGACTTGAAATAATTACAACAAAAATTAAGTGAGAAAAATTAATGCAAAAAATAACAAAAAACACACTCGTATCTATCTCTTTAAAGATAGAATCTAAAGAGAATGAACTTATAGATGATAGTGAAGAGCTAATGTACCTTCATGGTGGTTATGGACAGATTTTTAAAAAACTTGAAGATGAACTAGATGGTAAAACTATAGGTGATAAATTTAGCCTACTGCTTAGCCCAATAGATGCTTTTGGTAAGTATGATGAATCTTTAGTCGTTAAAGAATCATTAGCTAATTTACCTGAAGAGACCTCTTTAGGGATGGAGTTAGATAGTGATGATGAAACAACTGTATGGGTTGTTGAGGATATAACAGATGGGTATGCAACTTTAAATGCAAACCATGAGTTAGCAGGATTACCACTAAAGGTTTCTGGAGAAGTATTAGAACTTGAGCAACTTACAGATGATGGAGTTAAAGAGATTCTAAATATGGAACACGAACATTAAAAACTAAAATAAAAGAGTTATAAAATAATGCAAGACAACTTATACAACCTAGCTTTTGAAAGAAGCATCTTAAGCTCTATAGTTTTTGAACCTGAGCAGTTTGATGAACTTAGTACCGCCTTAAAAAGTGAAGATTTTTATCTTCCTGCTCATCAAGATATATTTGGTGTTATGCTTATACTTTTGCAAAAAGATGAGCCTATAGATGAAGAATTTATAAAAAAAGAGCTTATAAAAGTTAAAAAATTTGATGAACAGGTTATGCTTGAGATTTTATCAGCAAATCCTATCTCAAATACTAAAGCTTATGTAAATGAAGTAAAAGATAAATCTCTAAAACGCCATCTTTTAACGCTAACTACTGAGATAAAAAGAGTTACAGTAGAAGAGGAACTGCCGAGTGCTGAGGTTATAGATATAGTAGAGAAAAAACTTTACGATATTACACAAGATAACCAAACTTCAGACTTCAAAGACTCACCTACTATGACTGCTGATACTATGGCGTACATAAATGAGATGAAAGAGAGAGGCGATAATATCCTTGTCGGTGTCGATACAGGTTTTCACGAACTAAATAAAATGACTACTGGATTTGGTAAGGGTGACTTAGTGATAATCGCTGCTCGTCCAGCTATGGGGAAAACTTCTTTTATACTAAACACAGTAAATTCTCTTATAAATAATAACAAAGGTGTAGCTTTTTTCTCACTAGAGATGCCAGCTGAACAGTTGATGCTTCGTATGCTTTCTATCCAGACATCTATACCTTTACAAAAACTTCGTGTTGGTGATATAAGTGATGAACAAAATGTTTCTTTAACTAGTGCTATTGAGAAGATGAATACGGCTAAACTTTTTGTAGATGACCAAGGTAGCATCAACATAAATCAACTTCGCTCAAAACTTAGAAAACTAAAAAATCAACATCCTGAGATTGAAATAGCAGTAATTGATTACTTACAAATTATGAGTGGTGTTGGAACACAAGATAGACACCTACAAGTATCAGAAATATCTCGTGGATTAAAGATGCTAGCTCGTGAGCTTAATATGCCAATAGTAGCTCTTTCACAGCTAAACCGTGGACTTGAAAGTCGTAATGATAAACGACCAATGCTTAGTGATATTCGTGAATCTGGTTCTATAGAACAAGATGCAGATATTATTTTATTTGTATATCGTGATGATGTATATCTTTACAAAGAGGAAAAAGAGAGAGAAAAAGCAGCTAAAGCTGAGGGTAAAGAGTTTGTAAGTGAATATATAGAAAAAGAGGAAGAAGATGCTGAGATAATTATCGGAAAACAAAGAAATGGACCAACAGGTCATGTTAAACTTGTTTTTCAGAAAAAGCTTACTCGATTTGTGGATGCTCCATCATTTTCAAAAGGGATAGAAACTGTTTATGAAAATGTAGATACACGATCTGCCAATATTGATATAGGGCAAAATGATACTATTTCGATGCCACCACTTTGAGATAAGTATAAGATATGAAACTAGAAAAAGTCTCTTTATTTAGTAATAAAAAAGACTTTTTTCTATTTTTATTACTCTGTTTATCTATTCTTAGTTACTCTTTACTTATAGAGTATCAAAACTTTAAACAACTAACTCGTTTCGATACAGCCATAGTAGATGCTACAGTTATAAAACATTATGAAAAAACTAAAGATTCTAAAACATATCAAGTTTTAAAATTAAAAAGCGAACAAGGTTTTATGTTTTATACAACAAGTAGAAAAAATCTTCAAAATTTAACAGGTAAAAAACTTTCATTAGAAATCTATACCACTCATATAACTTTTTTAAATTTTTTCACATACTTTTATGCTTATAGTTTCATAGAAGATATTTCACAAACCAAATCATTAAAAGAGAAGTTAAATACAACTATAGATGATGCACATAAAGATAAAAATATCTCTAATATCTATCAAGCACTCTATACAGCTACCCCACTAAACAAAGATTTACAAACTACTTTTTCATCTCTAGGAGTATCTCATTTACTAGCTATTAGTGGTTTTCACTTAGGAGTTTTGAGTGCATTACTTCTGTTTTTACTAAAATATCCATACCAATTTTTACAAAATAAATATTTTCCATATAGAAATTCAAAAAGAGATATATTTATCATTATTTCTTTAGTTTTACTCTCTTATTTACTTTTTTTAGATTCTCCTCCATCCTTACTTCGTGCTTTTTTCATGCTAATAATTGGTTTTATTTTATATGATAGAGGTATAAAAATCATTTCGATGCAATCATTGCTTTTAACTGTAATGATTTTATTGTCATTTTCACCAAGATTATTTTTTTCACTTGGTTTTTGGCTCTCAATAAGTGGTGTATTTTATATATTCTTATTTCTTATACATTTTAAAAATCTTAGTAAAATTTGGCAATTTATTTTAGTTCCAATATGGGTATATCTTATGATGCTACCATTTTCACTAAGTATCTTTGGCAATTTTAGTATCTATCACCCTTTGTCAATTATATGGACATCATTATTTACTATTTTTTATCCACTAAGTATTTTTTTACATCTTATAGGATTTGGTGATTTATTTGATAATATATTAAAAAGTTTTATATCATTGAATCAAAATAATATCACTTTAAAATTTGATTTCTTATATCTATTTGTACATATATTATTATCATTTTTAGCCATAAAAATACAAAGAGTTACTTTCATTCTACTTTTTTTTAGTTTTTGTATATTTTTTTATTTAATCACCTAATGCCCAAATATCAAATGGTATCATCTCAACTTCTGAAAGTGGATGTGCGATTTTTGCTTCTCTACTCATTGTTATTGCAGTAACTTTTTTTATGTCATGAGTAAATATAAAAACCTCTATCTCCTCAAGTTTTTTAAATAAAGATCTTTCATCTGCAAATGGTTTACATAAAATTATTTCATTATCATTTGGAATATAAAAATCTATATTATCATCATAGTAACATTCTATATTATTTTTATTTAACTCTAAAAACACCATGTTTTCAAAAAGTTTTCCAAAATGTTTATCAACACTTAGTGCAGTTTTTATAGAAATATCACATAAATATACTTTTTTAGTAGCTTTAGGATGCTCAGTTTTTTCCAATAGATGTATATACTTTTTATCTACTAAAGCTTCAAAATTTTTATAAAGTTTGTCCTTAGAAATTTTTCTTATATTTTTCAATCTTTCATATATAGAGTATGGAGAAATTTTTTGGGCAACAACTTTAGCACAAAATTTTAATATATCAAATTCTATATCATCCAGTACATACTGAAGACTCTTTTGTATATATATAATTCTTTCATCTGATGCAATTTTATGCATAAAGGGAAAACCACCAAGTTGAAAAAAGTGATTTAATGCAGATGAATCGTATTTATGTTCATATGCTAAAAACTCCTCATAATCCAATGGGAAAAGTTGTAATAAATTTAAAAAATCAATTTTATATTTTATTTCTGATGTAATTATTAATTGAGGAACATTTACTACCTCTATAGTATCTTTATAATTATCTAACACAAGTATATTTATTTTATTTAGATTACAAAAAGTGTGTAAAATATTATTCAATTCAAAAATATCTATACGAATATCATTACAATCTATATATAAATAACTATTTTTTTTAAATCCAAGTAAATAATTCTTAACTAACTTTGTTTTTCCACTTTGAGCTATTCCATTTATTTGATAACTCTTTTCATCAATAAAAATCTTTCTTTGATGAAATTTTTCATGATTTATATCTGTTTTATATAATTCTTCTAATAAATTTTGCATAGTGCTATTTTATCATTTCCTTTTTAAAAGGAAATGAAATTAGTAAAATATTGATTTTTTTCACTCTTTAGAGTATAATTCCACTCCCCTTAAATAGTTAGGCTTGACCTAACGAGTTCTTTAGAAGGAAAAATATGGAAAAAATTCGTTTAAAATTGAAAGCTTATGATCATCGTGTACTTGATAGATCTGTAGCATCAATCGTTGAGGCTGTTAAGCGTACTGGTGCGGTAATCCGTGGTCCAATACCTTTACCAACAAAGATTCGTAAATATACTGTTTTGAAATCAGTTCACGTTAACAAAAAAGCTCGTGAGCAATTTGAAATTCGTATGCACGCTAGAATGATTGATATTGTTTCTGCTACTCCAGAAACTGTTGATTCATTAATGAAACTTGATCTTGCACCTGAAGTGGACGTTGAAGTTCGCTCTATGGACAAATAGGAGTTATCGTGGAATATATTGTTGAAAAAATCGGTATGAGCCGTACTATCGCAGTACCTAGTAAACCTGTTACTCTTTTAAGAGTATTAGATGCTAAAGTATGTGAAGTTAACGATGGAACTGCTGTTGTAGCTTACAATAGTGGTAAAAAAATGAATAAAACAATTGAAGGTCAACAGAAGAAATATTCACTTTCTGCTGAGTTTAACCGTTTTGCTACTCTTGAAGTTGCAAATACTGAAGCTGGTGATATAGATATGAATCCTTTAGCAGAAGCTAAAGTTATTAGATCTACTTTCAACACTAAAGGTCGTGGTTTTTCTGGTGCAATGAAAAGATGGAATTTCGGTGGTGGTCCTGCATCTCATGGTCATAGATTTGGTCGTAGAACAGGTTCAATCGGTAATGCTGAGTGGCCAGGTCGTGTTATGAAGGGTAAGAAAATGCCTGGACAATATGGAAATACACAAAATAGTGTTAAAAATGAGATCGTTTCTTACGATGCTGAAAATGGTGTTATAGCTGTTTTAGGTTCAGTATCTGGTGCTAACGGTGCTTTAGGTCGTGTAAAGGTAGCTAAATAATGAGCGCAATCGTTTTAAATGAAAAAATGGAAAAAGCATCTGAATTAGCATTACCTGAGAGTTTTTCAGGTATCAATCCTCATAACTTATACTTATATGTTAAGTCTGCATTAGCTTCTCAAAGAGCTAACACTGCAACTGCTAAAGGTAGAAGTGAAGTTAGAGGTGGTGGTAAGAAACCATGGGCTCAAAAAGGTGGCGGTCGTGCTAGAGCTGGTTCTCGTCGTTCTCCTATTTTCGTAGGTGGTGGTAAAGTTTTTGGTCCACAAAACAACCGTAACTATGATTTAAAAGTAAATAAAAAGCAAAAGAAACTTGCTTTAAACTTTGCTTTAAATGAACATGCACAAAATGGTAGTTTATTTATCGTTGATAGCATTGAAGTAGCTTCTGGTAAAACTAAAGATGCTAATGCAATTTTTAAAGCACTTAATCAAAGAGATACTCTTTTTGTTAAATCTTTATTAGATGAAAAAACTTTCTTAGCATTTGAAAATCTTTCAGATACTTATGTGATTGAATCAAATGAATTAAATGCTTACTTAGCTGCTAATTATCGTTCAGTTGTGATCGAAAAAGCGGTATGGGAAAAGTTAACAGGTGAGGCTAAGTAATGGCAGATATTACAGATATTAAATCTATAATTTATACAGAGAAGACTTTAGCATTACAAGAAGATGGTGTGATAGTAGTTCAAACATCTCCTCGTATGACTAAAACAGGTCTTAAAGAGGTTTTTCGTGAGTATTTTGGTGTTGTTCCAACAAACATTAACTCATTAAATCAAAACGGAAAAACTAAGCGTTTCCGTGGCATAGCTGGTAAACAAAATGACTTTAAAAAGTTTTATGTTAAATTACCAGAAGGTGCAGAAATAGAAAGTTTGGCGGTATAACATGGCAATTAAAACTTATAGACCGATAACTCCGTCTCGTCGTTTTTATACAAATGTTGATAGTTCAGATATTACGGCAAAAGCTAGTGTTCGTTCATTACTTGTAAAACTTCCAACAACTGCTGGTCGTAACAATAATGGTCGTATCACTTCTCGTCACCGTCAAGCTGGTGCTAAAAAACTTTACCGTATCATTGATTTCAAAAGAAATAAATTTGATATTCCAGGTACTGTAGCAACTATCGAGTATGATCCATACCGTAACTGTCGTATCGCACTTATCAACTATGCTGATGGTGAGAAAAGATATATCATTCAACCAAAAGGTCTTGAAGTTGGTGCAACAATTATGTCAGCTGCTGCTGATTTAGATGTTAAACCTGGTAATACTATGAAACTTAAAAATATCCCTGTGGGTACACTAATTCATAATATTGAGCTTAAAACTGGTAAGGGTGGACAAATGTGTCGTGCTGCTGGAACTTCTGCTCAGATTATGGGTCGTGATGGTAAGTATATTTCTCTTAGAATGCCTTCATCTGAAATGCGTTTAGTATTAGGTGAATGTTTAGCTACTATTGGAATTGTTGGAAATGAAGAGTTTGGTAATATTGTTATTGCTAAAGCTGGTCGTCAAAGACACTTAGGTATTCGTCCTCAAACTCGTGGTTCAGCGATGAATCCAATTGATCACCCACATGGTGGTGGTGAAGGTAAAACGAATTCAGGTCGTCATCCAGTTACTCCATGGGGTAAACCAACGAAGGGTGCTAAAACTCGTCGTAAAAAAGCAAGTGATAAACTTATTATTACTCGTCGTAAATCTAATCCGAAGAGGTAGTTAAATGGCTAGAAGTATAAAAAAAGGTCCATTTGTTGATGATCATTTAATGAAAAAAGTTGTTACAGCTAAGGCTGAAGGCAACAAAAAACCTATTAAAACTTGGTCAAGAAGATCTATGGTTCTTCCTGAGATGGTTGGGTTAACATTTAATGTTCACAATGGACGTCAATTCGTTCCTGTATATGTTTCTGAGAATCATATTGGTTATAAACTTGGTGAATTTGCACCAACTCGTACATTTAAGGGCCATAAGGGCTCTGTTCAGAAGAAGGTATAAGCATGGCTAGAGCATTATTAAAATTTATCCGTGTTTCACCTATCAAATCTCGTCTTATTGCAAGAGAAGTTCAAGGGATGAATGCTGAAGAAGCATTAGTAGCTTTAGAATTTACTCCAAATAAGGCAGCTAAAATCATCTCTAAAGTTATTGCATCTGCTGTAGCTAATAGTGGTAATGAAGCTGAAGATTGTGTAATTACATCATGTCGTGTTGACAACGGTCCTGTTCTTAAGCGTTTCCGCCCAAGAGCTCGTGGTATGGCATCTGGAATCAGAAAGCCAACAGCACATATCTTAGTAGAAGTAGAGGGTAAATAGTATGGGTCAAAAAGTTAATCCTATTGGTTTGCGTCTTGGTATCAACCGTAATTGGGAATCTCGTTGGTTTCCAAACTTTAAAACTGCACCAGCAGCTTTAGGTGAAGATCACAAGATAAGAACATTTTTAAAGAAAGAACTTTACTATGCTGGTGTTGCTAACATCATCATCGAAAGAACTGTAAAGCGTCTTCGTGTAACAATTGTTGCTGCTCGTCCTGGTATCATTATTGGTAAAAAAGGTGCAGATATTGAAAAGCTTAAAACTAATCTTCAAAAATTAGTTGGTAAAGCTATATCAATCAACATTAAAGAAGAGAAAAAAGCTCAAACTTCAGCTCAACTTGTTGCTGAAAATGTTGGTACTCAACTAGAGCGTCGTGTTGCTTTCCGTCGTGCTATGAAGAAAGTTATGCAAGGTGCTCAAAGATCTGGTGCTAAAGGTATTAAAGTAGCTGTAGCTGGTCGTCTTGGTGGTGCTGAAATGGCTCGTACTGAGTGGTACTTAGAGGGAAGAGTTCCTTTACATACACTTCGTGCAAAAATTGATTATGGTTTCGCTGAAGCTCATACACAATACGGAATTATCGGTGTTAAAGTATGGATTTTCAAAGGTGAGGTACTAACTAAAGGTATCCTTGCTGAAGCTAAAGAAGAGAAAAAAGAGCGTCCTCGTAAGAGAGCTCCAAGAAAGGCTGATTAATTATGTTAATGCCAAAAAGAACAAAATATCGTAAAGTGATGAAAGGGCGTAATCGTGGTTATGCTCGTAGTGGTTATACACTAGCATTTGGTGATATCGCATTTAAAGCTGTAGAAGCTGGTCGTATCAATTCTCGTCAAATTGAAGCTGCTCGTATCTCTGCAACTCGTCACATTAAGCGTAATGGTAAAATTTGGATTCGTGTATTTCCTGCTAAACCACTTACTAAGCGTCCTTTAGAAGTTCGTATGGGTAAAGGTAAAGGTCCAATCGATCAGTATGTTATGAACATTAAGCCTGGTCGTATAATTTTTGAAATGGCTGGTGTTCCGCATGATATAGCTCGCGAAGCTTTAACTCTTGCAATGCACAAGTTACCTTTCAAAACAAAAATAATTACAGCGGAGATGAGCAATGAAATATTCTGATTTAGCAGAAAAAAGCTCAGCTGAGCTTAAAGTTATGCTTAAAGAAAAAAAGACTGAACTTTTTACTTTAAAAATTAAACAAAAGATGATGCAACTACAAAACACTAGTGAACTAAGAATAGCTAAAAAAGATGTTGCAAAAATCAATACTGCACTTAGTGCGATTAAGTAGGGGTTGGCGATGACACATAAACGTGAAATTCAAGGTAATGTAGTAAAAATTTCAGGCGATAAAACAGTAAGCATGGTTGTTGAGCGTCGTGTAATGCACCCTCGTTACCACAAAGTTGTAAAAAAGTTCAAAAAGTATTTAATACATGATGAGCGTAATGAAGTAAAAGTTGGTGATGAGATTATTGCAATTGAATGTCGCCCACTTTCTAAGACTAAATCTTTTAGACTTAAAACAGTAGTATCAGGAGCTAAATAATGATCCAAGGTTTTACTCGTCTAAATGTAGCTGATAATACAGGTGCAAAAGAGATTATGTGTATTAAGGTTCTTGGTGGTTCTAAGCGTCGTTACGCAACAGTTGGTGATGTTATCGTTGCTTCTGTTAAAAAAGCGATTCCAACTGCTAAAGTTAAAAAAGGTAAAGTTGTAAAAGCTGTAATCGTTAGAACTGCAAAAGAGGTTCACCGTGAAAATGGTTCTCTAATCCGTTTTGATGATAATGCAGCTGTTATACTTGATGATAAGAGAATGCCAATTGGTACTCGTATTTTTGGACCTGTTGCTCGTGAAGTTCGTTATGCTGGTTTCATGAAGATAGTTTCTCTTGCGCCGGAGGTTGTTTAATGGCAAAATTTAATTTCAAGAAAGGCGATAC
>JAYEHQ010000012.1:0-24549 GCA_034659595.1 Campylobacterota bacterium | reverse complement strand
ATCGCTATAAATAGTGATACAAAGATTAAACCCATAAGAGCATAAAGTAGATTTTGGATAAAATTTAGTCTAAAATTAACATCTTCTCTTAAAATTTTCATATCTGTTCTAATATCTTTCATATCTGTTCTAATATCTTTCATATCTGCTCTAATATTTATTATTTCTTTTTTCATATCTCTCATATCTTCTCTTTGATTTCGTATCTCGCTTAAAATAAGTTCAGTACCAGTTAAGGCAAATAGTTGTGTTAAAGATGATAGAAGAAGTATAAATATAAAACTTTTCATTTGTAAATCCTTTCAGATAATTATACAATAAAAATTAAGTGAAAACTGTACATATGTAAAATTCTGATTCTCAAAGAGAATCAAGCTTCAGTGACCAAGCGGTCAAAAGCGAATCAAAAGGAATTACTTCCTTTTGATGTAATAATTAGTGAAGATCTCTCCACACTTGTTTTTTCCAAAGAATAGCAAAGATTGCAAATATAACGATATAAATCATAACATTCATCCCTATAGCTTCTCTTTCATGACGCTTTGTATCACCAGCATCTTTCATATGCTCAATAACTTTCTGGGCAGCTTCAGGAGTTACACCAACACGAGGCATAGCAGTTCCTGCTAAATGAACTTGAGGATTTTCAATAAAAGTTTCTATAAAATGCTCTCCACGAGAACGGATATACATACTTAAATCTGGTGGTAATTTACCCATATAAGCTTTTAAACTATCTTCATATTCAATAACTTTAATATCAAATGCTAAAGAATCTTTTTCATGTTTAAAGTTTGGTTTAGTACCAATTTGAGTCCATTTTTCATAACTCATAGCATGACATCTACCACAAGCATTTTCAAATGCTATTTTAGGTGTTAAGTCTTCTTGACTAACAGCTATAGATTTTAAGTAAGCTACCATATCAGCAACTTCTTGATCCATATCTCCACCAGCTCCATAAAATCCAACCATTGGGTGCATTTTACCAGACTCTGGAGTAAACTTATGCTCAACTTTTAAAGCATGAGATGGATTTTTGATAAGGTCAGCTAAAAACTTCTCATCATAAACAATACCAGCATTACTTAAATCTGGTGGGTTAACACCATAAGAAGCTGCTGCCATTTGTGGTTCCATAGAAGCTGGCATACCAGCTACTTCAATAGAGTGACAACCTACACAAGCACCAGCACCCATTACAAGGTCTTGACCACGAGTAGCATCACCTTTTTTAGTTAATGCTGGAAGATCTTTATACTCAAAGTTTTCAAACTCTACATGCTTATGAAGTACCGAGTGAGCAAAAGGCTCAACTAGGTAGTAAGTTAATAGCGAGAAAAATACAACAACTGCTAATATAATTGGTTCTTTATTCATTTTATCTCCCTATACTTTTTTTTCTAATTTTGTAATAAATGGTAATGCTAACCACTGTGCTATAAATAGAACAGCTGATGCAAAACCAATATCGCTATATATACCTGATGGAGGTAATTTACCCATTGCAGTTAAAACAATTAGGTTGGCTAACATTACCCAGAACCAGATTGCAAATAATCCACGACGGTTTGCAGGACAAGTATTTGGACTTCTATCTAACCATGGAAGAAAAACAAAGATAACTTGAGCAAATGCAAATGCAATAAGACCAATATCTACAGAGAATGGACGAAGAATCTCATAAGACCATAAGAAATACCACTCAGGATAAATATGTGCTGGTGTCTTAAGACCATCAGCAGGATCAAAGTTTACAGGGTCCATAGCAAAACCATAGTTCCAAAATACTAAGTAAAAGAAGAAGATTAAGTAAATACCTACAACCATCATATCTTTTGACATAAAGTCATTAGCAAATCTTATTACTTTAGAACCAGCTTTGTCACCATCTAAATATTTTTTAGCTTCTGCATCAAAATCTATCTCTTCACCATCTTGGTTATTAACATGTGGAATACGAAGAGCTGCAAAGTGAAGCCCAATAAGTCCCATAATAGCCAAAGGAATAAGAAGAACATGTAACATAAAGAAACGAGTTAAGAATGCTTGTGCAGGAACATAATCCCCACGAATCCACTCAACAAGACCATCTGCATGTAGTGAACCACCAGCAAAAAGATTAGTAATAACCATACCAGCCCAGTAACTCATTTGTCCCCATGGTAACATATAACCAGAGAATGCTTCAGCTGAGAATGCAACAAAAAGAAGCATACCTGAAACCCAAATCATCTCACGACCTTTTTTATAAGAGCCGTAATAGATACCAGTAAACATATGGATGTAGATGATTAAGAAAACTACAGATGCAGCTACACCATGAACATGTCTCCATAGCCAACCAAAGTCAACCTCTCTCATAATCGTATAGTTTACACTATAAAATGCTGTATCAATATTTGGTTGATAATACATAAGTAAAAATATACCTGAAACTAAAAGTAATGCGAATGTAATTACAAGAACCATCCCCATTGCCCATAAAAAGTTAATGTTTTTTGGAATCCAATATTCCGTCATCATTACACGATTTACTGCATCAACAGCTAAACGCTGATTTAACCAATCGTGAATGCTTGTAGCTTTTTCAAAATGTGCCATTTTTTTCCTTTATTTTATTTTTTACACTTTGCAATGAGCAAAGCCCATTTCAAATTTAATATTTATAGAGTTACGCCATTTTCTTTCATAGCAGTATATTCTGGACCTTGTTCACCTAAAACTAACTTGTTACCATTAATTTTAAAAGGAGGTATATCTAAACCACGCGGAGGTGGAACTTTAGTAACTTCACCAGCATAGTCAAACTCTCCACCATGACATGCACATAAAAAACCTTCTTTAGACGCATTATAAGCTGGGATACAACCTAAGTGTGTACATAAGCCAATAGACACCATATAGTGATTACCACCAACTACAATATCTCTTACTTTTTGATTTTCTGTTTGCTTAGAAACCATATCTGCAGTTTTTTTAAGCACAAAGATTGGTTTCCCTCTCCATTTTTCTACTACCAAAACATTTTCTTCATAAATTGACATATCAAGAGTTGTAAAACCAGCTGCTTTTACACTTGGAAGTGGATCCCAAGATTTCTTCATTGCAACTAATGAACCTATTGCACCAATACCTGCAACGGCACTAAATGCTATACCCATAAAACCTCTACGGCTGTTATCTTTCATATTCGCTCACTTTTTTGTGAATTTTAAGTTCTTATTATATACTAAATTACTTTTAATTAATTATAAATTTAAGTTATCTTTTATAATTTCTATAATTTTTGAATTTATTTGTTTAGTTTGGTAATACTTATTCTCGTTTATAGAGCCTATAACAGCACTTACTTGACCCATATCAAGAGTTTTAAGAATTGGAATATTTAGTTCTTCAAAAAGTTCATTAAAACTATCTGTATAATCTTCCCTTTGTATATAAATAGGACAACCCCCCGATGCAAGATTTTCTAAAACTGCTTGTGGAGATGCTGTTAGTAAGATGTTTGATGAACTTATCACTTCATCATAATCTTCAAAATCATAACAATTTTTTATATTTTCTCTTAGCATATCTTCATAATCTAAAAAATAATAAAATCCAAGTAAAAGAGAAGCATCTAGCTCTTTTATAATAGGTAGGTATTGTTCTAAATCTTTTTCATAATCATCATCACCATAGAAAAAAGCTATAGGGATAGTTTTCTCTTTTTGTTGATAATATTTTTCATCTACAATAGGTTCACCACTATTTATATGTATAAATGTAGAAAAAAACTCTCTCATATCTTCAAGCATAATAGGATTTGCTTCATCTGAATCAAATATAAGTCTATCTCCATGAAGTGCAATTTGAGGAATATTTCTAACAACATCAAGACCTACACAACTCTGTATTCCAAACTCTTTACCTATATGTGCTATACGAAAATCAGAACATAAAAGCGTTATATCAGTATCTTTTAATGCTCTTAAAATTGTTGTTGCTCTTCTAAATCTATCTAAACCTATACGGTGACCTGTATGTACATAATAATATGTTTTCATATAACCTCTTTCTCTTTCTTTTTTGCTATTCTTATATATATATGTAAAATCTCAACTGCTGCTGGTGTTATACCACTAATATTCATCGCTGCTTGAAGTGTTGGAGGATTAAACGCTTCTAATTTCTCAACAACCTCTTTACTTAATCCACTTACAACTTTAAAATCAAATCCATCAGGGATAGGAATCTTAAGATATTTTTTCATTCTTCTAATCTCTTCACTTTGTTTATCTATATAACGAGCATATTTACCCTCTACTAAAATCTCCTCTTTAATATACTCATCATATTTTTCAAGTTCTGGACAAATCTCTAACATTTTCTTTACATCAAATGTTTTTCTAGCTACTAACTGCTGTGCTGTTGAAATATCTTTTATGGGTTGTTCATCCATAGATTTTAATTTTGTTATAAACTCTTTATTTGGTGTGAACTTTGTCTCTTCTAAAAAAGTTGCACCTGCTTTTATTTGTGCATCTTTTATCTTCACTTTCTCATAAAACTCTTTATCTAAAAGTCCAAGTTCATAACCATAACCACTAAGTCTAGTATCTGCACTCTCTTCACGAAGAAGAAGTCTATACTCTGCACGAGATGTAAACATACGGTAAGGCTCTTTAGTACCTTTTGTAACTAAATCATCTATAAGTACGCCGATATAAGCTTCATCTCTTCTAAGAACTAAAGCTTCTTTATCTTGCAAACTAAGAGATGCATTTATACCAGCCATCAGACCTTGTGCTGCTGCTTCTTCATAACCTGTCGTTCCATTTATTTGACCAGCTAAATAAAGACCTTTAATTTTTTTAGTCTCTAAAGAGTGTTTAAGTTCACGAGGATCAACAAAATCATACTCTATAGCATAACCATAACGAACAATTTTTGCATTTTGCATACCCTCTACGGATTGAATCATCTGTCGTTGAACTTCTGGTGGAAGTGATGTACTTAAGCCATTTATATAACATTCTGTATTGTCCATAGTTTGTGGTTCTATAAAAAGATGATGTCTATCTTTATCTGCATACTTACTAATTTTATCTTCTATACTTGGGCAGTATCGTGGACTTTTACCCTCTATCTGACCTGTAAAAAGTGGAGCTCTATAAAAATTTGATGAGATGATGTTATGTGTAGTTTCATTTGTATAAGCTATGAAACATGGAAGTTGTTTTTTAGTTTTTCTAAACTCTTCACGATTTGTTCTAAAACTAAAAGGGTTTGGAAATTCATCGCCACCTTGTTCTTCCATAACACTATAATCAATAGTTGAACTATCTATCCTAGCACAAGTACCAGTTTTTAGTCTATCTATAGTTAAATCACAATCATCTCTTAAAGAATCACTTAAGTTGATGCTAGTTTGTTCACCAAAACGACCACCAACTTGTTGAACTTCACCTATATGGATGATACCTTTTAAAAATGTACCAGTAGTGATGATAACTTTTTTTGCTTTGTACTCATTTAGCAAATCAGTTTTAACACCAACTACAGTTCCATCTTCTACAATCAAACTTTCAGCTGTTTCTTGAACTAAATCTAAATTTGGTGTATTTAAAACAACATTTCTAGCGATAACTCTATACTTATCCATATCTATTTGAGCTCTACTACCACGAACTGCTGGACCTTTTGTTTGGTTAAGTATGCGAAACTGGATTCCAGCTTCATCTGTGATAAGACCCATCTCACCACCCAAAGCATCTATCTCACGAACAAGATGCCCTTTTGCTAATCCACCTATGGCAGGGTTACATGATGTTGCCCCTACATTTTCAGCAAGCATCGAAATCATAAGTGTTTTGTTACCCATTCTTGCAGAGGATAAAGATGCCTCTACTCCAGCGTGTCCACCACCTACTACTATAATGTCATAATTCATAATTTCTCTTCATTTGATTTGATTTATTTTAATATTTAGTTTTTTTTGTTACAATTACGAAATCATTTGAGTAAGGGCAAAGCCCATAACTCTTTATCTAAGTTCACTTGCTAGGATAACTAAGATAATGATTATCGTAAGAATTAACTTCAAGGCAACTTCTTTTTGGGGTTTCCCACCTCTCCCGATTTTCAAGCACACTGCTTCCCATCAAGCTATAAGAGTTTACCTTTTGTAACGATGCCATTATAACACTTTTTTTAAAAATAGATTTTTAACATACTTTTAGATACAATCCACTTGCTATAGTTGGTGTTGAATTTTTCTGCTTTGGGTGTGTATAGGGAGTTGGAGAAAGTTGGGTATCTCCAAAGAGGAGGATACACCGATGAAAATTTTCATTGTGTTAATGGTTTTAGCCGTTTTAGCAGAACAGTTATACTAAAAAAGTAAGAGGAGAAATCCTCTTACGCCATTGATACAATTATAGCATAAAATATTAAATTATGGATAGTTTCATGTCAAACAAAGATTTATTTAAAGATTATAAACCAGAAATAGTAGAATATGATGAAGAGATTGATGGTAGCGATGAACATAAAATCAGAGAAAATAGGCTTGATGAAAAAGAAAACCTACTAGAAAAAATGAGAAAAGCTAAGGCTAATGCTAAAGGTAATCAAACAACTTTTAGACAAAATATTAGAACTGAAAATCAGAACTAAGGAAAAAAGTTGTTTACAGGACTTATAAGAGAGATAGCAACCGTTAAAAGCCTATCAAATAGCACTTTAACTATAAAAGCAAAACATAAAGCAAAGCTTGGAGATTCAATCGCTATTAATGGTGCTTGTTTAACAGTTATAGAAGTTTTTGGTGATGGTTTTGCAGTAGAACTTTCACCTGAGAGTCAAAAACTTTTGGCAATGGATAACTACAAAAATGAAGTCCATATTGAACCTGCTATGATGATGGGTGATAGATTTGAAGGTCATGTAGTTCAAGGTCATGTTGATGCTATAGGGGTAGTAAAAGAGATTAAAAATAATGGCAACTCTTTTGATGTTTTTATAAGTATAGATAAAAAATTTATCCCTTATATAGTACCTAAAGGCTCGATTACAATAGACGGAGTTAGTTTAACTTTAAATGATGTTAGTGCTAATTCATTTAGGCTTACTATAATCCCTCATACTATGAAAGAAACTTTATTTAAAAACTATAAAAAAGGTTCTCAAGTAAATATTGAAACTGATATGTTTGCTAGATATGTTTCACATATAATTTCACATCAAAGTAAAAGTAATCTAACTTGGGATGAAGTTGATTCTATGACTGCTCAATTTTAAAATATGAGTGATATAAAATATAGAATCCTAAAAGATGTATTTGGTCATAATTCATTTCGTGAACTTCAAGAAGATGGTGTAGATGCTATTATAAATAATCAAGACCTACTTATGATACTTCCAACAGGTGGTGGGAAATCTCTTGTTTATCAACTCCCTACACTTTTAAAAAATGGATTAAGTATAGTTATCTCTCCACTTATTGCTTTGATGCAAGATCAAGTAGCATCTTTAAAAGCTCAAAATCTAAGTGCAGATATGATAAGTTCTGCTCAAAGTGGCGATGAAGTAAGTGATATAATAAGAAAAGCTAGAAATGGTGAACTTAAATTTTTATATATGTCCCCTGAGAGATTAAATACTTCATACACTTTAGACCTACTAAAATCACTAAATATAAACTTTTTTGTAATAGATGAAGCTCATTGTATCTCTCAATGGGGACATGAATTTCGTGATGATTATCGAGCATTGGGAAATCTAAAAACATACTTTCCTCACACTAGCATCTGTGCATTTACTGCGACAAGTACAGATACTGTAACACAAGATATTATAAACAATCTAAATCTTGAAAATCCAGTTTTAATCAAAGGTAAAATATTTCGTAAAAATATTTTTATCTCTGCTCAAAGACGCTTACAAAATGGATATGCTCAACTTGAAGATTTTTTATCTCGTCATAAAAATGAAAGTGGTATCATCTATGTAAGTTCAAGAAAAAAGGTTGAAGCATTAAGTGAGTATCTAAATGACAATGACTATAAAGCCCTACCATACCATGCAGGACTACCACAACAAGTACGAGAAAATAATTTCAAAGATTTTGTAAATGATAAAGTTAATATCATGGTAGCAACTATAGCTTTTGGTATGGGGATAGATAAAAGTGATATACGATTTGTAGTTCATATGTCTTTACCAAAAACTCAAGAAAACTACTATCAAGAGATTGGTCGAGCTGGACGAGATGGAGAAGATAGCGAAGTTTTACTTCTTTTTAATGCTGGAGATATTGCTCAACATAAACGATTTTTAGAAGAGGTTCAAAATCCAGAATATAAAGCACATCAAGCATCTAAAATAGACAATATTTATAGATTTGCAACAAGTGAGATTTGTTTTCATAAACAACTTGCTGAGTATTTTAATGACACGCTAGAACCTTGTAAAGATAGGTGTGATAATTGTCTTGATGAGGATGAGAAAAAGCAAGATATTACAAAAGAGGCTCAGATGCTTCTAAGTACCATCTATAAGACAAACCAAAGCTTTGGAAAAAACTATATTATAGATATTTTACGAGGTTCAAAAGAGCAAAAACTTTTAGCTAATGGTGCAGATGCTTTATCAGTTTATAGCATCGGAACTCATATAAGTAAAAAAGAGTGGTTTATTATATTAGAAAGACTAATGGAGTTAAATGTATTAACTCTTGGTGAGTTTAGTGTTTTAAAACTAACTCAAGATGCAGTAGCGATTTTAAAAAATAAAAAGCTTGTAAATATAAGAGCATCAAGACTTCAAATTTCAGTAAAAGAAAAAATGATAAAACAAAAAACAGACTTTGAATATGATGAAGATTTGTTTGAAGAATTAAGAGTTAAAAGAAGTGAATTAGCGATAGAGATGGATGTTCCTGCTTATCTTATATTTAGCGATAAAACTCTTAAACATTTAGCAAATGATAAACCTTATGACAAAATATCTATGCTTAAAGTAAATGGTGTTGGTGAAAAAAAATATGAACAGTTTGGAGAGGAGTTTTTAGAGGTTATAAATTAATCAAATTGTAATATTTACATTTTTAAGTTATACTTTTATCTACGAAGACTACCCAGTTCGATTTATGGAGCGGTATATTTAGGTTGTAATGGATTGATCCCCATTACAACCTTTTTTTTTACCCTCCTAAATCGAATTAAGGGAGATTTTATGAATAAGCTAGTCTTCGTAATACTGCTTATGTGCATTTTTGCATCTGTACTTTATTAAGTATAGTCAAGGGATTTTTCCCTTGTCTCCCAAAATTTAAAACTAATCCATCAACGGTTTTATATCTAAATTACAAGATATTTTATGCTCCATATCAACCAACTCAAATTCAGATAAATTTTCTTTTGATGCTAGTGTAGCTTTTCTAAAATTTTCACCACTATTTATATATAAATTAAAACCGTTTTCATATAAAGCAAGTCTAGTTTTTAATGCTGTGGAGTAGGTTGTTAAAACTCCTTCTACCATCATAGCATCTGATATATCTTTAAAATACTCTTTTGTCCAAAGCATAGGGTTAGTACTAGGGCTAAATGCATCTTGATAAACTATATCAAACTTATTTTTGAACTTTTTTATATACTCTCTTGCATCACCTAAAAATACTTCTATATAAAAGTTTTCATCTTCATAAATACCATTTTTACATATAGCATCTATAACTGGCTTAAACTCTTCAAACTCTTTTGGATATATAAAGTTTGTAAGTGATTTTACCAAAGATGCATCTAATTCTGGAGAATATATTTTAATCCTTGAAGTTAAATTATTTTGTTTATAATAATAAAGTGTAGCTAAAGTATTAAACCCTAAACCAAAACAAATATCTAAAATATTTATTTCATTTTGATTCTTTTTAATTT
Organism: Campylobacterota bacterium; assembly: GCA_034659595.1. Classification (GTDB taxonomy): domain Bacteria; phylum Campylobacterota; class Campylobacteria; order Campylobacterales; family Sulfurimonadaceae; genus Sulfurimonas. The sequence goes on along the minus strand of JAYEHQ010000012.1, from coordinate 14,626 downwards.
TAAAAGCTGGATTTATATGTTTAGTAAGAGATTCATGTAATGCACCATCTTTTGTAGAGTGATAATGTTCATCATACTCTTTTGAGTAAGCTGTATATGAACCATCTTCACTTAAAGTTGCTATGTGTAATTCATCATCAAATAAATTACTCATAAATTAATTTTCTCTTCTTGTATCTATCTCTATAGTTTTATATTTATTATAAAGTACATTTGCACCATCTTGGATGGTTACTTCACGACGAGGTGTATAATCAACTAAATATTTATCTTTTGCATACATTGTAAAATCCACACAAATTCTTGAAGCACTCTCTATCACATTCATAGGTACATTTTGCTTATCTGTTGTTATAACTACATGAGCTGATGGGCGATCTTTCATGTGAATCCAAACATCTCTTGCTTTTGCATTTTTAAGGACTTCTATATTTCCTTTTTCACTTTTACCGAGTTGGATTTTATACCCCTCTATATAAAAAGTCTCTATAGAGTCATTATCTTTATTTTTTTTACCCTTTAACTGTTTTGGAAAAAGTAAAATTATCTTTGAAACATCTTGTGCTTCTTCAACTGTATGTATGAAATGCTTTAAATGTTGTATCTTAGATTCTAACGAATCTTTTTCTATATGTAAATGCTCTAACTTTTGTTTTGCTTTCTTACTTCGGTTAAATAGTGCATTTGAAATAGCAGAAGCACTCTGATAAGTTTTACCTAGATTTATTTCAACTTCACTTCCATCATAATCATTGATTTTTATAACTTGTTGATATGCTTTTATATTGTGCATATTTGATAAAACCAAATTTCCATAATGGCGATACAGTTCTATCTCCTTTTTCAAAGCATTTACATCTGATAAAGAGTTATAAATCTTTTCTAATTTATTTAGTTTTTTATTTAAAAATGAGACTTTTTGCTTTTTAAGAGAATTTAATTTTTGTGCTTTATCTTTTTCATATATAGCATATAAAAACTCTTCAACATCATCAAGTGGGTACTCTTTTGCAAGAAAAGGAGCAGCTGGAATATCTAAAAGTTTTTGACCAACTCTAACTTCACGAAATGATGAAAACAGATCAATATGACGAAGAGCTTCTAAAACTATTTTATTTTCATCTAAGATAATTACATTTGTATATTTACCAGTAAATTCAAACTGTATGTATGTTATCTCTTGCTTATAAGCTGATGCAATAGATGTCTTAAACCTTAAAATTTTGTCATCATTTACAATTTCAACTTCAAGTATATTTGAACGATTAAATTTTTTTGCTAAAACCACATCAAAAGGAGCGTTATATATTTTTGAACGGGAATATGATGAGCATCTAAAAATACTAGAATTTGAGCGTTGCATCTCAAAGTAAATCTCATCATTTTTATCGAATGCAATTTTGATTATGGTATCTGAAACTCTATGTATTGCTGATATTTTTTTAAACTTTTTTAAATAGTTATTTATTTGTTTTAGGTGGGATAATTTCATGTTTATGTTTCTTTTAAAATTTTTATAATTTTTTCTAATTCTTCCAAAGTCTTTATAGCATCTTCTAGTTCAGCTTTATAAATATCTGTACTATTATAGTGAGATGCATTATTTAGTAAAACTCTTTTAAATGTTTTTAATTTAATAAAGCAATTTAATAAATCTTCATTTATATTAGTAGTTTTTGTATCTTCAAAAGTTTTAGCCTTAGTTAGTAAACTATCTAAATTTAATTTTTTACATTTAGCTCCAATCGTTTGTTCTTTTGGTAAATAGTCACATAATATTTTTTCAGTAAACTGTCTTAGTAAATTTGCACTACATCCATAATTATATGTATCTTTTTGTTGTATTGCTTGTTCTAAAAGTGTATTAGATTGTTTTATGAATGGAATTTCATAGTCATCTTTTTTAGTTACATAAATTTCATAAGCTTTTAAATTCATTTTTTCATTTATAAGGTCATATAAAGCTTTTTCATGTGTAAAGAAAAATATTTGAAATTCATTAAACTCTTCTTGTAAAATTTTTACAAGATTTAATCTATTATTCATATCAAGACTTATAAGTAAATCATCTAAAATAAGTATCTTTAAACTTTCTTCTTCTAAAAAGCTAAATTGCTTTTTGATAATAGCAAAATATACACTAATTGCAAGTGCTGATAGTCTAGCTTCATTTAAGAAGTTTTGATAAGTTAAAATTGATTTATCAAAGTAATCTATCTCTAAATATGCAGTTTTTCCAATACCGCTTAATCTTATATCTGTTATTTTAAATCCATGATTAAATTTTTTTAAAAATAAATTTATATCATCAAACAGCTCTTCTTGTATTATTCTTTTATACTCTTCATAGTATATTTCTGGGTCATCTAACTCTTTTAATAACTTTTTATCATCTATATTTATTGGATAATTTTCTAATATTATTTGAAAAAAAGTATAAAGATTTTTCTTTTCTGCACTATCAACAGAATGTGATATTTTCAATAATGACTTATAATCAATAATAGGTTTAGACACAGATAGCTTTTCAATAAAAGGGTATTCCCCATCTAAGCTCAAGTGGTCACTATCTATTCTTAGTGTTTCATCATTTGAAAAATCAAATTCTAAATATGTATCATCTTGATTAAAGATATTTATCTCTTTTGAAAATTCTTCATTTTGAATTGTAGGTGTAGATAAAAAATCAAATGCTTTATAGAGTGAAGTTTTACCACTTCCATTTTCTCCATATACTAACATACCTTTAGTGTTTGGTTTAAAAGTATTATTTGCCTCATCATCTATAAAAAATCTAAAATTATTTAACTCTATTTTACCTATTGTTATCATTTATTATCTCCATTTATCACTTTTACAACACCAACCACTCTACTATATATTAAACCTCTTTGAATTGTTTTATTATCTTTAAAAATTTTATACATTTCGTGTATCATATCAGATGTATTATCAAACTCTTTTATCACTTTTGTTACTTCATCACTTATAAAACAATCAGCTTTTTTCATATCCTCTTCAAAGTACAAATCATAAACCATACCATCTATGACAGATTCAAATAAAGAAGCTTCCATCTTCATATCTTGTTCTTTTGCAAAAAGTATATAATCTACTAAAATTTCAAATGGTTTTTGTTGCTCTTTTGAAACTTGTGGGATTGGTAATAAACTTAAAAAAGCTTTTTTATATCTTATACTTTTACCGATATCAGAACCCATATAAAATTTTTTATATATAAAAGTGATTAATTTTGAATTTAAAAATGCTACCAAATATTTTAAATTTGAACCGTACATTATAAAACTGGAAGTTTCTATATAAAAATTATTTTTATCAAGATAAAAACTTGCTTTTGAAGCAATATCAGGAAATAAAATTTTTTCTTTTTCAAATTTTTCTAAATAACTACAAGTTCTTAAGTTATATGGTGTATTACCTTGATCTGTTCTCTTCTTTAATTTATCATAAAATTTATCTAAATGATTTTTGATTGATGGGAAATCATTTATATCTAAAGGAGGATTATTATGAAAATTAATAAGCCATAATTCATTATAATTATATGTATAATTACTTATATCTCTACCTCTAAGAAATGGTTTTATAATATCTTTACAATTACTATCTATACTGATTAATTCATCTTTTATTTTAGTATCAATAATAAATGCATTTAATAGTCCTGTTTTTATTCCATAGTTAATTTTTACATCCCATTCTTTAAGAGGTGTACCTATTTTTTCTATCTGTTTTTTTATCCTTAATTCAGCAGGGGAAGAAAAACTAAAACTATCTACATTTAAATCATTTTGCGAGTATTCAAACCCTTTAGCATCTATAAACTTTTCTAACTCTTGCCCTTTTTTATACTTCGCATCTATATCACAGTAAATAAAACTTGCATCTTTTATTTTTGCTTTTTTATAAGTTAATATACTTGTATCTACCGTAGCACTCTCAAAAACTTTCACACCATTAAAATCTATATATTCTTTTATAGCAGTATTTTCTAACACAAACTTTCTAAACTCTTTACCGTACTTTGCTCTTGTATATTTGTTGGAAGTTATATAGCTTAACACCCCATTTTCTTTAAGAAGTTTATACCCTTTTTCAAAAAAGTATATATACAAATCAGCAGTACCACAATATGATTTAAAATCTTGTATCTCTTTTTTTGATTTTAACTCTTTGATTTTTTCTTGTCTTACATAGGGTGGATTACCTATCACTACATCAAAACCAGCAGATGCGTTCGGCGAAGCCGAGGTTTCCTGAAAACCACCATCATCTAAAACCTCTTTGAAGTAAATTTTATATAGAAATAGTTTGGTTGTATAGTTGTCTTTTTCATAATCTTTCAAGATAGACTTTAAGAGATTATATCTTTGTGTATTTTCTTCTAACTCTTTTGTCTCTTTTTTATTCATCTCAAACTTAGGTTGTATATTTAAACTTTTAGATGCTGATTGTAAAACAGTAACTGTATTTCTTTTTATCTCTCCATTGATTTTTTTCTTTTCTTTGTTATCAGAGGTATTAAAGTATCTATGCAATTTTTCTTTTAAAAATTTCATCTCTTTTGTATTTCCATGAAGTTTTAAAGGGTCAAATCCATTTACTGTTTCAAGTAAACTATTTCCCACCATAATCTTATATGCTAAGTTTGGTAATGGTGTTGGTTTCTCCTCATCTACCACGATGCTAAGCCAAAACCTTAGTTTTGCTATCTCAACTGCACTATGTTCTATATCTACACCATAGATGCTATTTTCTATCACTTGTCTTTTAAGTTTAGCTATGTCTGCTGATTTATCTATGTTTGACAACACTTGTACTATTTCATGAAGCATCCCCATAGGGTACGCACCAGAACCTATAGCTGGGTCTAAAACTTTTATATTTGAGAGACTTTCTTGTATAGTTTTTGCATTTTTTCTTATATAGTTGTTATCTGTTTTTTGATTTAGTACTAACTCTTTTATAGCATCTTCATCATCAAAAATATTAGATAAATAGTTTATGATAGATTTTTGACACATATAGTGGACTATCTCTCGTGGAGTATAAAAAGCCCCTTTATCTTTTCTATCTTCTAGCAAATCTTCAAACACACGACCTAGCATCTCAGGGTCTATAGCTACCTCGCTATCGTGTGGAGTATCTTCTATAACTGTAAAGTTATAACTATCAAAGAGTTCAAGAACTTGTTGTAAGTCTTTGTTTGGGATGGTTAGGTTTTCATTGTCTAAATGGTCTGATTCAAAAAGTCCACCATTTAAGTATGGGATGCTGTACTCACAATCGCCAAGAGATAGTTTTTTGCCTTTTCTATCTTCATTTAGTCCACTAAAAAATAAACTCTCAAGTATCTCATCATAAAAGTTTGTATCTGGATTTTTATTTGTGTAGTCAAAAAATAGTTTCGATAAGAATTTCTTCTCACCATCTAACCAACCTTTTTTTTGTACAAAGTATAAAAACACTATACGACCTAAAAGTTTTTTGATATAAAAAGATACTAGTTTTTCATCATTTAGTATCTCATTTTCTTTAGCGGTTATTTTTTCTTCATTTACTACCATAATATCTTTTACAAGTTTGTGATAAAGTTCTTTGTATTTTGTAAAAAACTCTTTAGATACTTTTTCCACACTAAATGCGGTTTGTAGTTGGTTTAGCGTTGGGTATTGTTTTAAATCTTTTAATTGTTCTTCTGCTGTTTTAGTTGGTATGTTTTCACCTAAAACATAAGTATATCTTTTTAGATTTGTTACAGTTTGTTTGTTGTTCTCATCATAACCAAACTGTAAAAAAGAGAGTCTCCAAACATCAAGTTTAGCAGGGTTATAAAACACGGCTATAGCTCCATCTAAAAACTCTTCATCTACTCTTTTTTGTAAAAACTTATTAAAAGATACACGGTTATTTTCTATATCTTTTGTTTCATTTGCTACAAACTCAAAAAAACCAAGTTCTTTTCCATCAGTTAGTTCAACTTGCCCTAAAAATTTGTATTTTTGAATATCTTTTTGTTCAGTTGGCACTTCATAATCTATATCATTTTCTTCAAAGCCTTGAAATTTACTATAGATAAATTCTATAAAATTTTCTTTTTTATAACCTGATTGTAAAAAGTTTTCTATGTTCAAAATATTTCCTTTTTTTAAACAAATGTTTCACTAAGAATTATATCTATCTTAGTATCTGTTTGTTGTTCTTGTTTAGTATCTTCATCTGTTAAAGAGTATTTTTTTTGTAGTTTTAGCATCTCTTTTATTATCTCATGGTTGTTAGATTTTTTATCTATAGATATTATATCTTTTGAGATATTTTGAAATCTACCTAGTTCTATAGTTTTTCTAAAAAGTTTGTAAGCATCATTTTCTATAAGGTTATTTGTTTGAAAACCTTTGAGTAATGATAAAGCTTTTTTATCGTTTTTATGAGTTACTTTTATATTTTGTGTCTCTTTTACTATCCCTTTTAGTTCATTTGCATAAAACTCCATAGCTGTTTTTACATGCTCATAGTGGTAGTCTTGTATGGGGTTTATAGCTTTTTCTTTTGCATCTGCTTTTAGATGTGTAGCCATTTTTACAAAGTTTATAGCCTCACATTTTTTAGCATCTACTCTATAGTAATTTTTGGACTCTTTATTTTTTATAAATACAAAAGAAGTTTCAGTTAAATCATTTGCATCTCTTTGAACTCTTACTTTTTTAGGTAGTTTTATGAGTTTATTAAACTTTTGTAAGTTAGTCTCTTTAAACTCTCTTATCTCTTCTAAAAACTTTAGTTCATCATCAGATTTTTCTACATCTTTTTCATATAAAGATAGTGTAGTTACTTTTTCATCTTTAGAGTAGATTTGAGAATCTTCACCGACTGTATGGTGAAAAGTTTGTAATTTTATAAAAGCTTTTTTTGAGAGTTCTATATATTTTTCACTTTGTGCAGTTGGTTTAAAGTTGTATATATGGATTTGGTCGTGTTTAGTTCCGATGCGGTTTATCCTACCTATGCGTTGCATCAGTCGTGTAGAGTTCCAAGGTATATCATAGTTGTATATGATATTACTTTTATGCATATTTACACCCTCACTCAAAGTATCTGTAGATATGATTACATTAAAATCATTTTTATCTATATGGTAGTTTGCATCAAAGTTTTCTCTAATGGCATTTTTGAGTTTATCTCTATTTTCACCGTGGACTGTTAAAACATCGTTATAGTTTTTTAACTTTTTTTCGAGGTAAAGTGCTGTTTGTTTTGATTCTGTAAATACTACTATCTTTTCTTTTTTATGGGTATCTAAGATAGATTTAAATTTATCTAATTTTGGGTCATAATCTATCTTTTGCCATAAACTTACTAACTCCTCTAAGATTAAATAATCATCTTGAAGTTGTTGTAAATACTCCTCTTTAAAATCATTTATCTCAAAAGATTTCATTTTCTCATCTTCTAAATATTTTTCTATATTGTTATCAAAATTTTCTTCATCTTTTTCTATAAGCTCATAGATGTTAAATTTTTTTGATGGTATATGGATAGTACCTTTTTCAAACATAGTTATAAGATGGTTTAGATTTGTTTTTTGTTTAAAAAGTGTAGATTTAAAAGCGGTAAATGAACTCTCTAGTCTTTTAATTAACATTGTTTTCATTATGTCGGCTAGACTTGATGCACTACTTTCAAAAAAACCTTTTTGAACTTTGCCATATTTTTTTTGACCATTTTCATTTAAAGAAGCTAAGATTTTGTATCTATGGTATTGCAAATCTTTTGTAAGTATAGTTATAGTTTTATCAAAAAGGCTTAGTAAATTATTATCTAGTTTATACTCTAATTCTACTATAGGGTTGATAGTGGGTATGCTTAAACCTTGTTCCTCTATATCTTTGCTATAAGTTGGATTTGTTTGTATATCTGTTCTTGTTCTTCTAACCATAACCTCTCTTAAGATGTTGTCTCTTACCCTTGTTGATAGCATCTCTAACTCTTTTAGCTCTGATGGAGTTAAATCATTTTGATTCTCTTTTTTACCTATAATCTCTTTATATCTTTTGTCTATATCTGCAAAAAATAGTTCTAAGTTTGGATGCGAATCTATAGTTGAGAATCTTTTATCTTGAAACAGATATAGTTGGTTTGCTATATCTTGTGGTTTGTTATTTAAAGGGGTAGCAGATACAAGTAAGATTTTTTTCTTATACTCTATATCTTCTTTACAAATTCTCTCTAACTCTTTATATCTTGAAGTGGAAAAGTTTTTAAACTTATGAGATTCATCTATGATTACTATCCCATATTTTTGAGTATTTTTTATCCTCTCCAACGCTCCATAAGATTTAAATTCAAATTTTCTAAATGAACCAAATTTAAATTTATCAAATGTCTCTGTCCACTCTTTTTGTATAGATGGTGGTGCTATGATGAGTATCTCGCCCTTGATGCCATCAAAACAAAGCTTTTTTACTATCATAGCACTTGTTATTGTTTTACCAAGTCCAACAACATCAGATAAGAAAAAGCCATTATGTTTTTTTATCTTAGATACTCCATCATTTACAGCATCTATTTGATACGCTAGTTTTTTATAGCCTTTTGGTAAATCATCAGCTACAGAAGCATCATAGTTTATTCTATCTTCAAAATGTTCTATTAAAAATTTTAGATAGACTTCATAAGGTGTCATCTCTTTTAAATAGCTATTTTGTTTTATATTTTGTATATCTTTTTCTTGAATCTCTACAGATTTAGACCATAAATCTTCAAATTCATCAAGTGCAAATTTTATATCATCTTTGTCATTTAGCTCAACATTAAATTCATAATTTTTCGAGAGTCCATTTTCTGTTAAGTTTGAACTTCCAGTTATAACTGAACCTATCTGTTCTATATCTCCATTATGCTTTTTAAACTCTTTTTGTCTGAAAATATATATTTTTGAGTGGATATTTTTATCTTGTGAAATTCTTATTTCAAGTTTATCTTCAACCATCATCTTAATAAACTGTTCTACACTTTGTGCTACATCTTTTGAATAACTTGCATCTGATAATACATCTTTTTGATTATCACAAAATTCTTGATGAAACTTTTCATAATCTAAAAGACTAAATTTTTTACCTTTTTGTTGTGCATCATATTCTAGTTTACTAATATCTATACCGACAAGTATTCTTAGTTTATCTAAATTATCAAGTAATGATGCTATTTTTTTAAAACCACTTATTCTAAAATAACCTATGAGAAATTCTAAATTTTTTATATCATAATGTATCAGTATGTCTTTTAATCTATTTTCTAATGTATTTGTATCTTTATTTGTGAAGAATTTTGAACTCATTTATTTTACCAGTAAAAGTGTCAATTCAGATGCTTTTTTTGCATCCATTTTTGATAATATTTTTCCCACTGTTTTAGGTTTTAATGAACTTAAAATATTTGAAGCATCTTTAGTATCCATATCTGCTAAAATATTTGCAGCAGATGCCGCTTTCATCTTTGCAAATGTTTGAGCAACTTTATCCATCTTTAGACTTTCTAATTTTGCTAAAACTTCTTTATTTTCAGTTAACATTTTTTTTATAGATTCCTCTTTTTGAGAAACCTCTGTAAGTTTTCTATCAACGACCTCTTGTTCTTGTGTAATCTCCTCTTTTTTCCGTTTCAAAAGATCATCAGTAGCTACTTTTAATGCTTCAAGTGCTTGTTTTTGTTCATCTATGCGTTCAAGTTCAACTAAAAGTTCACTTTTACGCTGTTTAAATATCTCTGTACATTCAAAAAGTTTTTCACTTGTTTGAAGTGCCATTAATGATGATGAATATAAAAATATAAATAGTATTAAGGTTTTTATGTATTGTCCTTTTTAGCAAAAGTCATAAGGGCTATTTCATCTAAATCTTTTGACTCTTTCTCTTTTTGCTTTTTTATGATTTTTTTAATCTCTTCAAGTTCTAAATATTTATATTTTTCATGTTCTATCATATCTTTTTTTAATTGTTCTTTTGCAATATTTAGTTGATTTTGAGCATAATTTATCCACTCTTTATTGTGGTTTATTATATCTCTTTGAGAAGATACTAGTGTGCGAGATGCAAGAAATTCAGCCATAGAACCCGTGCTTGGTGCTTCTATATCATTTAAAGAATTATATGCATCTTCTAATGCAGTTTTTGCTTCATTAAACGAAATATTTGCACGAGAAAGTGCTTGTTCACTCTCTTGCATCTTATTCTTTTTTAAAGTTACAAGGGAGCTAAAACGAGTCTTCATATTTTAATCGTTAGATTATAAAATAATTGTATCTTCTCTTTCAGGTGAAGTTGAGATGATTCCAACTTTAGTTTTAGATATTTCTTCTATTATTTTTACAAAAGCTTGAGCATTTTCTGGAAGTGCATTAAACTCTCTTGCACCAACTGAATTATCCCAACCTTTAAAAGTTTTATATATAGGTTTTACAGCATCTAAATCAGCTGGCATATAATCAATAGTCTCACCATTATAATCATAAGCTACACAAACTTTTACTTCATCAAAACCATCTAAAACATCAAGTTTCATAAGGGCTAGTTCATCACAACCATTTAAACGAGCTGAATGACGAGTTGCAACTGCATCAAACCAACCACATCTTCTAGCACGACCAGTTGTTGTTCCAAACTCATGACCTTGTTCACCTAGTCTTTTTCCATCTTCACCAAAATCTTCAGATGGGAATGGTCCATTTCCAACACGAGTACAGTAAGCTTTTACTATACCTGTAACTTTTCCAATATCTTTAGGATTTATACCAAGACCTGTACAAGCACCAGCACTAACAGTAGCAGATGAAGTAACATACGGATATGTTCCATGATCTATATCTAAAAGAGTACCTTGCGCACCCTCTAGTAAAATCTTTTTATTATCTTCATCTAAAGCTTTCCAAACCATTTGAGTAGTATCTGTAATAAATGGAGCTAACTTAGCTTTGTAACCCTCTAGTTCTTCTAAAAGTTCAGACTCTTTTGGTGTAGCAATCTCATAAACATCAAAAATAGCTCTATTTTGTTCAAAATACTCCAGTATTGAAGTAGTTAACTTAGCAGGATTTAAGAGTTCACCAACTCTAAAACCAGTACGGTTTATCTTATCTGCATAAGCAGGTCCAATCCCTTTACCTGTTGTACCGATAGCTTTATCACCCTTTAGTCTCTCTTTTGCTTGATCTATCAAAGCGTGATAATAAAGATTTAGGTGTGCTTTATCAGAGATAAATAATCTTCCTTCTAAGTTTTCAAACTGAACCATCTCTTTGATGATAGACTCAGGTGAAAGAACAACACCATTTCCTACTACATTTATAGCATTTGGATTAAGTACACCTGATGGGATAAGGTGAAGTGCAAATTTTACACCATCTACCCAGATAGTATGACCAGCATTGTGTCCACCTTGACTTCTACAGACCATATCATATTCAGAAGCTAGTTTATCAACTATCTTACCTTTACCTTCATCACCCCATTGGATTCCAACTATTAAATCTGCTTTATTTTTCATATTATTTCACTTTCTCTTCAATTATTTCATCTGTATATATTGCAAAACCAACTGATGTTAGTTCATCATTTTTATATCTACCACCACGAGCATAAACACTATTATCTTTTATAACTCTAAAAAATAATTCATCATAGTAAAGCATTTTTGCATAATAGATTGGTGCTAGAACACTATTTTTACAAGTGGTATTTTCACAAAGTTCCTTCATTTTAATAAGTTCTTCTTTAATCTCAGCAGGAACAATATCTAAAATCTCATCAACTTGCTCAACATGTTGCAAATATACAAGCTTAGTTAACCATTCAACTTTTAAATTTAGAAATTTTTCTATATTTAGATGCCTAAAATCTTCTAAAGATAATTCATCGAACATCTCTACTAAGATATTTGGAATTTTCATATTAGAGATTTGAACTAATAGTTTAACTTCAAGTTTATCAAAAATATCACAAGAAATATTTAAAACACAAGAGAGATCTTTTTCACCCATACATTCAACACCAACTTGATACTGCTCAGTAGTTGGATATGTATAAATAGGTTGGATATAGAACCATTTTTTTTGTTCAGTATTTTTCCCAAGTCTTTTTTCTATGATACGAACTACATCTATTGTAGAATCAGCTCTCAAAGATATAGAGTTATTTTTTTCATCATTGATACGGATAAGTTCTGTCTCATCTGCTATACTAGTATGTTGATGATAAGAAAATATAGGTGTTAAAATCTCTTCATAACCCTCTTTATCTAAAACATCACTAGCAACTCTTTCTATCTCTCTTTTTACTTTTGCACTTTGCCCAAAGTAAAGTTTAGAGCCATTTGGTATTTCATGTTCTAACATCTATATACTTTCCTTACAAAATATCTCATTAAATATTTTATTTGCAGTTCCATCATAAGTTCTTCTACCTAACTTATCAAGAGATAATTCAACTGCATTTACAACCCAAGCCATCTCATAAGTTGGAATTAAACCCATTTGGTTAATTCTAAAGATCTTACCTTTTAAATGATCTTGACCACCAGCTACATTAACTTGATATTCCTCTTTTAAAATCTTTCTAATTTCAGATGCATTTTCATCATCTATCGTAGTCATTGATTTTGCAGGAGAATCTGGAAACGAGTGAAGACCTATAGCTTCTAATGCACTTCTTACAGCTTTTGCTCTTAAAGATGTATCATTATAAAGTTTATCTATCCCACCATCTTTTTCAATAGTTTCTAAAACTTCTAAAAGTCCTATAGTTAAAGTTGTTGCAGCAGTGTATGCAGTTGTATTTTGTCTTTGTTTTTTAATCTCAGATGCAAGATTTAAGTAGTAACCTTTTCCAGCTCCAATTTTTTCTATACCGTTATTTGATAATCCAAGTATTGCTAAACCAGGTGGAAGCATTAACGCTTTTTGACTTCCAGCTATTAAACAATCGATATTTGTAACATCAATCTTTTCAACACCAACAGCGGTAATACCATCAGCAATAATCATAATGTTTGGATTTATCTCTTTTACAGCCTTTGCCAATTCCTCAACAGGGTGACGAAGACCACCAGCAGATTCTGATATTTGTACAGCTATTGCATCTATACTTGAGTTGTTTTTTATCGCCTCAACAATAGCTTCAACACTTACAGGAGTGTTCCATTCGTTTTTAATCTCAACTGAACCTAGTCCATGAGCAGTTGCAATCTTACCAAATCTCTCACCAAATTTCCCGCTATTTACATTTAAAAGAGTGTTGTGACAAAGATTTATAACCGCTGATTCCATAGCACCAGTTCCACTAGATGCAATCATAACAACTTCATCAGTCTTAAAAAGATTAAAAAGGTGCTTACGAGTTTTCTCAAAAATAGTTTCAAATTCTGGTGTACGATGGTGCATAGTCTCATCAGCCATAGCATTTCTAACATTTTGTGGTACTGGAGTTGGTCCAGGAGTAAAAAGTAACATATTTTCCTACTTATATATTTATTTAAATTATCGTATTATAACTAAATAAGTTAAAGTTAGATTTATGATATACTTTTGCGAAATAAGGATTTATATGAATATATTTGATGCAATTATCTTAGGAATAATTGAAGGCTTTACAGAATTTTTACCAGTATCATCAACTGGACATTTAATAGTAGCTAGTGAATTTTTATCAATTGAACAAAATAGCGTAAATACTGCTTTTGAGGTTATTATACAATTTGCAGCTATCTTAGCCGTAATGTTAAATTATAAAGATAAATTTGAACCAACTAAAACAAATATAGATTTATGGGTAAAAATATTTTTAGCATTTATACCTTTAGGTGCTGTTGGTTTTGTATTTGCTGACCAAATCAAAGAACTTTTCAATGTTCAAATTGTTGCTATTATGTTTATAGTAGGTGGAGTTATATTTATACTAGTTGAGATGTTTTTTATACCACATGAAAGTCAGCTTTTAAATGATGTTGAAAAAGTTTCATTAAAACAGACTATGTGGATAGGTTTTGCTCAAATTTTTGCTCTAATACCAGGGACAAGTAGAGCTGGTTCTACCATAATAGGTGCATTACTAGTAGGACTTAGTAGAAAAGCTAGTGCAGAGTTTAGTTTTTTACTCGCTATCCCTGTTATGGGTTCTGTAACTGCGTATGACTTACTAAAACACTATGATGAATTTGTAGGTGCAAACTTAATCAATCTAGGTGTTGGTTTTATCGTATCTTTCATTGTAGCATTTATCGCCATGAAACTATTTATAAAATTTTTAGAAAACTTTACATTTATGATTTTTGGTGTGTATAGAATTTTATTTGGTGTAGTACTACTGACTTTTTTTAATTAATTACTGATTTTACGCACTATAATGAGCAAAGCCCATTATAGAGGCAGGGACCAAAGTCCCTACAACCCTATACAAAAATAAATAATTCTATTTAGCATATTTCCGCTAGGTAAATCCCATGAAAACTGATAATAACTATCAAAGAATAAAAGTAGGTTCAAATATTGCTTGAAGAGTTTTAAAAGTCCTAAAAAATGAAATTAAAAAAGAAAAAGCAACTATTAGAACAACTA
>JAYEHQ010000011.1:0-24736 GCA_034659595.1 Campylobacterota bacterium | reverse complement strand
CTACTATTTTATCTGTTGTTATTTTATTATCATAGATTAGGGTTTGTAGGGTATTGAAGTTTCCATTTAGTTTTTTGTTTGTATATACTAAAAATCTAAGTTTTCCATAATCACTTCTTACATTTATATCTATTAGTTCATCTGGTGGTATGCCATTTGTAAGGAAGTGGTTTATGTAGTAAAGTATCATATCTGTATTGTAGATGCTTTTCTGTGCGTGGGAACTAAATCTATAATTATTGTACCATTGTTGAATAACTTCCATATCTACTTTATCTTCAAGTTTATAAAAACTTATCATCTCTTGTAGTTCTGTTTGTGTTACACCTACCATAGAGTTAAATATAGGGTTAGTTGATATATTGCTTCCTATGTTATATCCACTTGTTACATCAAATAGAGCCATGGGCGATACACCTGTGATAAACATCTTAGCTAACGGTGCATTCTCTGCTCCTGCTCCAACTTTTAGTATGGTGAAGAATGTTTTAAATATAGCTTCTTTATCTGTTATATATTTTTTATAATCATCTTGGTTTGAGATTAGGATTTTATTTATGAAGTTATCGTATTCGTCTAGGATTAGGTAGATTTTTTTATTATCAGTACTAAAGGTTGAAATTATGTTGTGTAGATTTGATATAAAACTACTACTTTTTAAATCTATATTTAAATCATAATTTCTTATAAACTCCTCTAGCTCTTTATTACAATAACTATTCATACTGTCTCGTGGGTTCTCACTATCAACAGCACTAAAATCAAATCTTAGTATGTGATAACTATTTGCCTCTTTGGTTGGATGCTTAGATATATATGTATTTTTAAATACTTCTTGAAATCTATCTTTGTATTTTAGGTCGTAGTAATAGGCTAACATTGATAAAAGTAGTGATTTACCAAATCTTCGTGGTCTTATGAAAAATAGATACCGAGGCATCATCTCCAACTTTTCTATATACTGAGTTTTATCTATATAATAAAAATTATCTTCTTGAATCGTTTTAAAATCACTTATCCCATATGGTAGTTTTTTATTCATAATCTTTTATCCTTTTATTTTGCCAATTTTATCACAAAACCTTTTCTTTTCTCATCCAATAAATCAAC
This sequence comes from Campylobacterota bacterium, assembly GCA_034659595.1. GTDB lineage: Bacteria > Campylobacterota > Campylobacteria > Campylobacterales > Sulfurimonadaceae > Sulfurimonas. The sequence goes on along the minus strand of JAYEHQ010000011.1, from coordinate 23,626 downwards.
ATCACCACTATGAGCTTGTGCAATTTGTTCGGATAATACTAAACCCAAACCATTACCTTTAACTTTTGTACTTTTAAAAGCTTGAAAAAGTTCATCTTTATTTTCTATCTCTACACCAGAATCATAAATTTTAAATATATGAAACTCATCATTGTTCTCATAACAAAGTTCAATGAATCCATCTTCTTCATCATCTAATTCAATTGCATCTATAGCATTTATTATAAAATTTGAAAAGAGCATCTCTAACAAATCTTTATCACCATTTAAAGTAAAATCTTCTTGTGGAAATTTAAAACTAATCTCTTTAGAGTAAGCATAATAACCTATAGCCATATCAATAGACTCTTTTATCTTACTCCATTTAAGATTACTTTTTTTAGCTTCAACCCCTTTAGAAAACATCAAAGTAGCTTTTATAATCCTATCAATTCTATATACTGATTTTTGTATCTCTTCTACTATAGGTATATTTTCTGGTTTTACTCTTTTTTTAAGAGTTGAACTTAAAAGTGATATGGAGCCTATTGGATTTCTTATCTCATGAGATAGATGAGCTGCCATTTGCCCCATAGTTGCAAGATTTTCTTTTCGTTTTTGTTCTGTTATATCTGTGCATGAAAGCATCTTTTTATCTTGATATAAAGAGCTTTTAATAAGGTAAGATGATGAATTGAAATTTATCTCATAATCATCATTTTCAAACTCAAGAAGTTCAAAAAGTTCATCTAAATCTTTTGCTTTAGAATTTTGTAAAAAAACATTATTGTCAGCATCCAATATCCAAATAGCATTTGGTAAAAATTCTACAACTTTTTCTACTGTATCTTGTAGATGCGTATATGATTGTTTTAACTCTGTAAACTCTTTTTCAACTTTATAAGTTTGTTCGATAAGAAGATTTAACTCCTCTGGGCTTATTACATCAGACATTAATCACTAAAGCCTAAAAGTATTTTATACAACGAATAGGCATCATCACTTCCACAAAGTTCTCTAATGGAGTGCATTGCAAAAGTAGGAACTCCTATATCTAAAGTTTCTATACCAAGTCTAGTAGCAGTTATAGGACCTATAGTAGAGCCACATCCCATATCTGAACGAGTAACAAACTGTTGATAAGGTTCATTGACTTTTGAAGCAACTCTCATAAACTTAGAAATTGTTGTAGAATTAGATGCGTATCTTTGATTTGCATTTACTTTTATAACTGTTCCTTTATTTATATGGGGGCTATGCTCTTTATCATGTTTAGATGGATAATTTGGATGGATAGCATGAGCATTATCAGCACTTATCATGATTGAAGTTCTTATCATATTCATATAATCATCATAATCTTTATACATTCTTTTTAAAGTGTTTTCTAAAAAGCTTCCAGATGCACCGCTAGTACTTTCACTTCCAACCTCTTCATGATCGCTTGCTACTAAAAGCATAGGAGTATCAGCATCTACACTACAAATACTTAAAAGTCCAATATAACAAGAAAGAAGATTATCAACTCTAGCAGATGCTATAAAATCATCTCTTAAACCTACAAAAGATGCTTTTTGAGCATCATAAAAACTAAGTTCAGATGCATATATCTCTTTTGCATCTCTAATCTCATCTTTTTCTAATTGCCACGAAATAAAATCTTTAAAATCAAAATCATCATTTGTTGTAAGTATAGGAGATAAATCTGTTTGTTTATTTACAGTTTTATCTTTATTTGCTTTATCATCTAAGTGAATAGCAAGTGATGGTACTATGGCTATAGCTTTTTTTACATCTATAAGAGTATCTCTTATCTCATCATTTGAGTCTAAATAGTTTACACGACCAGCTAAAGAGAGATCTCTATCAAACCAAGTATTTAATAAAAGTCCACCATAAGGTTCAACTCCAAATTTAACTATGCCATTCTCTTTTATAATTGGATTTGGTTTTAACTTTAGATTTGGTGAATCTGTATGACATCCAACCATAGTATAGTCTTTTCTTTGAGGATAAGTAAATGCTATAACTGATGAATCATTTCTAGTTACAAAATATTTTTCACCTTGTTTTAGTTCCCATCTTTGTTCCTCATACAGTTTTTTAAATCCAGCATTTTCTAACATTAAAGCCATATTTCTAGTTGCATGAAACGGTGTTGGAGATGCATCTAAAAAACCCAATAAACCCTCATTAAAATCTTGTTTATTCATATCTAATTTTTCCTATGTTCAAACTCTGGTACAATCTCTTTTAATTTAGCCAACTTATCATTAGAGTTCATAAGTTCTTCTATATCTTTATTTAATTTATCTATATCATATTTTGTTGGTTTTGCAACTGTTATAGATTCATATTTAGTCTCAGATTCAGCTTCATCTATAAGAAGCTCTTCATACAGCTTTTCACCTGCTCTTAAACCACTAAATTCTATCTCTATATTATCTTTTCCACTAAGTTTTATCATCTTATTTGCTAAATCAACTATCTTTATAGGTTCACCCATATCAAGTATAAATATCTCTCCACCACTGCCTAAACTTCCAGCTTGAAGTACCAATTCACAAGCTTCAGGTATAAGCATAAAATATCTTGTTATTTCTGGATGAGTTACTGTTATATTTTTAGAATTTTCTATTTGAGATTTGAATTTTGGTATAACACTTCCACTACTTCCTAAAACATTTCCAAACCTAACAGCTACTATCTCTGTTTTAGAAAATTTATTTACTGCATAAAGTTCACATATTCTTTTTGTAGTACCCATAACATTTGTTGGTCTTACTGCTTTATCAGTAGAGATTAATACTAACTTATTAACACCATTATCACATGCAACATCTATAATATTTTTTGTGCCTATTACATTATTTTTTATGGCTTCATCTATATTAGCTTCACAAAGGGGAACATGTTTATACGCAGCAGCATGAATCACTATCTCTGGTTTATAATTTTTAAAAGTTTTATCTAAATCTTTTTTATTTACAACTGATTGCATTATAGGTATAACTATATCACTATCTAACTCTTGTTCTATTGCATATAAATTATATTCACTGTGATCTAGTAGTATAATTTTACTAGCTTCAAAATATTTACACTGTCTTACTATTTCACTACCAATACTACCACCAGCACCAGTTACTAGAACTATTTTATCTTTTATAAAGTTTTTTATAGCAGTTTTATCTAAATCTTTTGGATGACGAGCAAGTAAATCTTCAACTGATATATCTTTTAACTGAGTTTTAATCTCTTTATCTGCAAGTATCTCTTCAAAAGATGGTAAGATTTTTATTGTTTCAAAATTATTACTATAATCTTCATATATTTTATTTATAGTATTTTTATCTGCACTAGGAATTGCTATTACTAACATATCTGTAGTGAACTTTTGATTTGAAATTTTTGATTTTAAAGTTTGTGGTGAAATTACTTGGATAGAGTCTATACTTCTATTTTGTTTTATTTTATTATCATCAACAAAGTATTTTACCTTAAATTGTGTATGTTTAAATTCACTTTCTAGTTTTAATCCAGCATCACCAGAACCATAAATAACAACACATTTATCTTTTTTGATTTTACTTTTATTTATATAAAAACTATATCCATACATTAAAAAATTTATACTAAATAGATAAAAAAATAATTCACTTACTAAAAATGAAAAATGAAAAACACCATAATAATAAATAGCATAAAGCATAAATGGCACTATATAAACAACACTTTTTAGTAAAAAAGTCTTAGTGGTAGATTTTGACCAACTAAGACTATAATCACTAAAAATACTATACGAAGCTAATATTCTAATAACAGCTACACTTGCAACTAACCATATATCAAACGAAAAATGGAAAATATAAAATGTCCACCAAAAAGTAACGAATGTAAGTACTACTATTACTAAAAAATTTAATATCTTTTTATTCATATATTAAAACTACTACACCCTATTCAAAATAACTCATGATTTTATAACCGCCATCTTTAAGATATACATCTTTTGTAACTAGTTTTAAATCACTTTTCATCATATCATCAACTAACTCTTTTAGTTGATATTCTCTACTCCATCCCAATTTTGTTTCAGCTTTTGTAGGATCACCTAAAAGTAAATCAACCTCTGTAGGTCTAAAATACCTAGGATCTACTCCAACAACTTGTGAGCCTATTTCAAGTTGATATTCTGGATTTGAGCAAGATTTAATATAACCTTTTTCATCTACACCCTCACCTTTAAACTCTAACTCTATACCACAATAAGCAAAACTCATTTTAACAAAATCTCTAACTTTTGTAGTTTGTCCAGTTGCTATAACCCAATCTTCTGGCTCGTCAGCTTGTAAAATCATCCACATCATTTTTATATAATCTTTTGCATGACCCCAGTCTCTTTTTGCATCAAGATTACCTAAATATAGTTTTTCTTGAAGACCTAAAGCTATCTTAGATGCTGCACGAGTAATCTTTCTTGTTACAAATGTTTCACCTCTAACTGGTGATTCATGATTGAATAAAATCCCATTACAAGCAAACATACCATAAGCTTCTCTATAATTCACTGTTATCCAATATGCATACATTTTTGCTACTGCATACGGACTTCTTGGATAAAAAGGTGTAGTTTCACTTTGAGGTATCTCTTGTACTTTTCCATATAGTTCACTTGTTGATGCTTGATAAATCTTTGTTTTTTTAGTTAACCCAAGTAATTTCACTGCTTCTAATATTCTTAAAGTACCTGTGCCATCAGCATTTGCTACATATTCTGGTGTTTCAAAACTAACTGCAACATGACTCATAGCTGCTAAATTATATATCTCATCTGGTTGAGTCTCTTGGATAATTCTCGTAAGATTCATACTATCAGTCATATCACCATAATGAAGAATAAGATTTCTATTTTCAACATGTGGATCTTGATAAAGATGATCTATTCTATCTGTATTAAATAATGAACTTCTTCTTTTAATACCATGTACAATATAACCTTTTTTTAATAAAAACTCTGCTAAGTATGAACCATCTTGCCCTGTTATCCCTGTTATTAACGCTACTTTTTGCTCTTTCACTATATCTCCTTTTTATTAACTATCACTATTAAATATATCTCTAGTATATATTTTATCTAATACATCAGCTATCTCATTTTCAAGTCTATTTGCGACTATCACATCAGATATAGACTTAAACTCATCTAAATTTTTTATAACTTTCGATTCAAAAAATTTATCCTCTTCCATACATGGTTCATATATCACTACTTCTACACCTTTAGCTTTTATCCTTTTCATAATACCTTGAATAGCAGAACTTCTAAAATTATCAGAGCCACTCTTCATAGTTAAACGATACATACCTACTACAGATGGATTTTTAGCTAAAATACTATCTGCTATAAAATCCTTTCTAGTACTATTTGCATTTACAATAGCTTCTATCATATTTGAAGGTACATTTTTATAATTAGCTAAAAGTTGTTTAGTATCTTTAGGTAAACAATATCCACCATATCCAAAAGATGGGTTATTATAATGATTACCAATTCTTGGATCTAATCCAACACCATCTATAATTTGTTTTGTATCCATATTATGACTTTGAGCATAACTATCTAATTCATTAAAGTAAGCTACTCTCATAGCAAGATATGTATTTGAAAAAAGTTTTATTGCTTCTGCTTCTGAGGAATTTGTAAAAAGAATATCTATATTTTCTTTTTTTGCACCAGACTCTAAAAGTTTTGCGAATTTTTCTGCTCGCTGTGAAATTTCACCTACTATTATTCTACTAGGATATAAATTATCATGAAGAGCTTTTCCCTCTCTTAAAAACTCTGGTGAAAAAATAATATTATTAGTATTAAACTTTTCATTTAAAGTTTTTGTATATCCTACGGGAACAGTTGATTTAATAACCATAGTTACGCTTGGATTTATTTCCAATACATCTTGAACTACAAACTCTATTGATTTTGTATTAAAATAATTAGTTTTTGGGTCATAATCTGTTGGAGTTGAAATAATCACAAAATCTGCATTTTCGTACGCTTCTTTTTTATCTAAAGTTGCTTTAAAATTCAAATCATCTCTTTGAAGATACTCCTCTATCTCTTTATCTTCTATTGGAGATATTTTTTCATTTAACATCTTGACTTTTTCAGGGATAATATCTAATGCTATCACTTCATTTTGTTGTGCTAATAACACACCATTTGATAGACCAACATAGCCTGTCCCAGCTATTGCAATTTTCATTCTAAGTACCTCATTTTCATTTCAACTAGTTATTTGGTGTTGAATTTTATCTTAATATTTCTTTTAATAAAATTATTTTAGATTAACTATCAACTAACTCTTCATAACCTTTGAGTTTTGTTTTTTTTGAAAGAAGTTGTACACTATCTGGAATTTCATTAGTAGCCATGTGATAATGTTTATGTAGTTTATCTAAAGATTCATCTATTTTTTTACTAAATTCACCACTCAATAAATCTACCTGCTCTTTCATATCCAATATCTGCCTATCATCTGAAGCTTTTAGCTCTTGTGAAACTACAATAAATTCAGATTTTGCATTCTCATAATTAGTTTTTATCATTTCGACATCACTTATTAACTCTTTCATTATCAAATATGTATCATATAGTCTATCACTTTGAGTACCTAAAGATTCTAGTTTTTTAGATGATAAAAGCATCTGTTCTATGATTACTACACTTTGTTCTTTAATATTTTTCAATCTATTTTCACTTTCATATAAAGATGTACTAACACCCTCTGTATGCGATTTTAAAGATAAAATCTGATTTTCAAAAGCTTTTGTTACTCCTGAAAGTTGTTGAAAAGTATGTTCTTTTATAGATTCAGATATTGAATTGGACATATCTTTCATACTTTCTAATTTTTCTTTTATACCTAATACCTCATCATCTATATTAGACCTATTTTCCAATGTTTTGTCCATTATGGTTTTTAATTTATTAAAATGGTCTTGTTCTGAAACTCTTAACATATCTATATGTTTGTGTACAATACCATCAAGATCAGGTACTTTAGTCTCTGCAAAATCATTAAACAAATTAGATACATTTTTATGCCATATCTCCATTTCATTAAATTTTTCTAAAAATTTATTTTGATTTATTTGTATAGATTCAAGTGATTTTATGTCTTGATTAAACTTAGACTGTACTTCTTTTTGATTTAGGCACATATTATTTTGTAAATCTGATGAAAATAATTTTAATTTTGAAATTTGAGATATTAAATTTTTTGTTAATTGAACTTGCTCTTTTGAATGTTCTACATTTTGAGTTTGATGAAGTATATTCATGACTATATATAAAAATAATGAAATTATTAAAGGAAAAAGTGATTCACGAATAAGTAATATAAAATCTTTCCCCTCAGGATGACTTATAAAATGTATAGAGGAACTTATAATACCAATAGCAATTATAATTGGTGCATAATTTAGTTTATTTTTTTGCTTATATACGAAAATATGCCTTACAAAAAGCAATCCCATCAACAAAAAAGCTAATAATATATAACCATTAAACATATAAAACTCCTTATCTATTATTCAATAAAAAAATCATTTTTCTAATTCTATCTCAATTCTACGATTTTTTGCTATATCTTCTGCTGTTTCACCAAAAGATATAGGTTCTTTATCACCTCTACCCTCATAGGAAAGCCTTGATTTATCTATCCCTTTTTTTATTAAATCTAAAGTGATATATTTAGCTCTTATTTCTGAAATCCATTGATTTGCATAATCTTTACCACCTGTACTAGTATGTCCAATCACTTTTACTTTATATTCTTCATTTTTCAATAAATAATCTGCAAATTTTTGCATTTTAAAATCTTCACTTGATTGAATTTTATATTGATTATTTTTATACTTAATATCTAAGTTATAAGATTCTAAATCTAAATTCCCATTTTTTTTAATCTTTTTTTCATTTATACTATCTTTTTTAGAACTACTATCTACTCCTAAATCTATCAAACTAACTTCTATTCTACGATTGATTGCTAAATCTTCTGGAGTATTTCCAAAAGCTATAGGTTCATCTTCACCCATTGCATCATAAGATAATCTCAATTCATCTATACCTATTTGCACTAACTCAGATATGACTTGCTTTGCTCTTTGTTCACAAAGCCATAAACTTGTAGAGATATTACCCTCATCACTTGAATGTCCAACTATAATTACATCATAATTTTTATTTTCCATTAAAAAATTTGCAAATTCACTTATTTTATCTTTATAGTTTGATTCTATTTTATAACTATCTTTTTCATAATATATATCTAATGAACCACTGATAGTAGTATTATTTATTTTATGCGGTTGAACTTCTTCATCAGATGCAAAATTTATTTCACAACCAGATATAGATACATTTTTACCCTCTGTTGTATTTGGACATTCATCTTGTGAATCTACAATACCATCCTTATCACTATCTATCTCACAACCATTTTCTGATACAATCAGACCTAACTCTGTTAAAGGACATTTATCTTGTGAATCTATCACACCATCCTTATCACTATCCAAAACTATCTCTTTACAGCCATATCCTAAAACGGTCTCTTCTTCTAATGAATTATCACATAAATCTATATTATCACTTATATTATCATCATCTAAATCAATTTCTACTGCTATAACATCTAAAATTTCTTTAGCTTCTTCATCATTTGAAGATAAATTTACTTTAGAGCTATATTCCTCAGATTCACCAACTACAGAGGTTATCAATACCCCCATAGCATCTAATATTCTATACTTAGCAAAAAGCCTATCATATTCTGCTTTAATAATTTGTTCTCTTGAGTTTATAACATCATTTTGAGAAGTTAAAAGATCTAATAGTGTACGCCTACCTAAATCATACTCCTCCTTATAAAGTATCATTGTTTCTTCCGCATATACCCTATACTCTTTTAAATCTATAAGTTGATCTGCTGTCATCTCATAAAAAGTCCATGCAATATCTAAATCTTCAATCACTTGCCGTTTAAGGTCTCTTTTTAATTCTATCTCTTGATTTATTTTTGAAATATTTTTTTGTACAGCAGATGCATCTGCACCTCCACGAAACAGATTATATGTTAAAAGCAATCTAGCCTTAAAGCGGTCATCAGGTGTATCAAAACCATTATCACTCGGAAACGAGTCTTTATATGTTTTTGAAACCTCTAAATCCAATTTTGGATAATAAACCTCTTTTCCTTGTTTATATAATGACTCTGCACCTTTTATACTATATCTACTAACTAGAAGAGATGGATTATGCTCAATTGCATAAATAGCAGCTGATTCTATACTTGATGGCATTTTTATATTAAAATTTGGATTATGCATTTTAGAAACATCTGGCATACGACCCAACACTCTTCTGTAATTATATTCTGCTTCTAATGCACTATTTTTTTGAACTGTAAATTTTGATCTGGCTAATGATAGTGAGCTATGAATCTTTTTAACTTCAGAATCAGTAGTAAGACCAGAATCTGAAAGTTCTTTTACTTTACTATATATAGTTTCATTTATCTTAACATTTTGTCTTGCAGTTTGTAGTAATTCTTGATGACGAAGTACTTTAATATATACATCTGACATTCTAAAAGCCATATCATTTGCTTTTTCTATATATTTATATGCTGCTACCAACACTTTGGCTTCTTGATAATCTATCTTATGCTTTGTTGAAAATCCATTAAATAGATTTTGAGTAAAAGTTAAAGAACTTTCATAACTTTGATACTCTGCATTATCTACAGCACTATGTAATATTTTTTCATTATCCCCACCAGCTTTATTATAATCTGCAATAACTTTAAGGTCTATCGTTGGGTAATACTCAGACTCTGCAATATTCAAATCCTGTTGAATAGCCCTAAAATTTTTCAATCTTTCTTTTATCAACGGATTTGTTTTTAAAACATCTTTTATATTATTTTGTAGTGTATTTGCAAGGATAGTTGTTGATAATAATAAAATAATTAAAAATACTTTCAACGACTACCTTTTTAGTTTGTATTATAGCAAACTACTCTAAGTATTTAGAAAACTCCCTCTATTTCATAATCACAATAAGGACATTTTCCATTTTTATCAAGTTTATTTGTAACAAACTGACCTATATTTCCACTTCTATCAATCACTTTTTTTGACATTTAGGACAATATGTTGATTCATAATTTTCATCATCTATATTACCTACAAATATATATTTTAAACCCTCCTCTTCCCCTATTTTATATGCTCTATGCAAAGTAGAAGTAGGTGTACGATTTACATCTAACATTTTATACATTGGATGAAAAGCTGATAGATGCCAAGGTATAGACTTATCTATACTAGCTAAAAACTTGGCAATAGCTCGAATCTCAAAGATTTTATATCTATATTCATCCCATCTATATATGGTTCTAGTAAATCTATAGCTTTATGTGTCTCATAGCCACTTGTTACATATATATTTTTCAAACCTTTCTCATGAGCTAATTTAGCAGTATCATAAGTATATTCAAAAAAAACCACTGGTTCATTATAGGTATAAGCATTTGTGACATTTCATACCCCTAAATGTTGAGTTTAATGATAAATAAGATAAAATCACTTTATGAAGATTTTAATCCAACTTAAAAAACTTATAATTCTTGATTATTTAAGCATTATAACAAATAGCATAAGTATTTTTTTTAATTGTGAGTCAAACAACTTATTTAACATTGCAAAGGATTAAGAAAATAGATGATTTTTACAACACAGACTATGTTTGATATTATAACAATTTTAAAAGAGAAGTTACAATCTATTGATGCAAAAGATATTTTAGAATTTGAAGTTATAAACCCTGATTCTTCCACATCTACTTATTCTGGGAATATAGTGCATCTAAACAATAAAAATTATATTTATAGAGGCTATAAAGCATGGGTTGATTTAGCTCAAATACTTCATTGCAAAATGCTAACTCCAAAAATAGCATCTGATGCTACTGTTATCATAAGATTTGAGAAACTAAATTCTGATTCTTTTCACAAAAGTAGTGCAACAAAAGAGGAAAAATATGGTATTAACTCTATATTTTCAGAGATTCATAAGATGGAAGAACCTAGTTTTATAGCCCACTATATACAAGCTTTAAAAAATGTAAATATTAACAAACGCTTTCGTATCTTAAACCTTGGTGTCAATAGTGGTGATGAGTTTAAAACGATAAAACAATATGCAGATAATTTTCAAAATTTAGAACTTATTGGTATAGACTACTGTCCATCAGCTATAGAAAAAGCAAAAGAAAAATTTAATGATAATAATATATCATTTTATACACACGATATAAATGACTTAAGTTCATTAAACTTAGATAAATTTGACCTCATTATCTCCATAGGGACTCTGCAAAGTTCAAACTTAGAGTTTAACCTTTTATTTATGTCCATAGTACAAAACTATCTAAAAAAAGATGGTGCTATGATACTTGGTTTTCCAAACTGTAGATGGATAGATGGGGAAACTATATATGGGGCTAGAGTTAAAAACTACCCTTTTTCTGAGATGGGACTTTTATATAAAGATGCTATATTTTGTAAAAAGTATCTTCAACAAAAAAAGTTTAGGGTTACACTTACGGGAAAAGATTATATATTTTTAACAGCAACTTCCATTCGATAATATAATTTAGCAATTATTTAGCTTAATTAAAGTATTATCTATTCAAATAATTAATTCAATTTTTGGACAGATAATGCAAGTAGATATAGCCTTAAAAAAAGTCATAGACAACTCTTATAGTATAACAATAGATGAAGTGCCAAAAGTGCATTTTGACACTAAAGTAGCAATAATAACAAACCCTAAAATAGCAGGTTTGCATCTTTCTTATCTTTTATCTCGTATATCAGCTAAAGAGCTTTATATTATCACTATCCCTGATGGTGAGGAGTATAAAAATCAAAATAGCATCGATACAATTTTAGAATCTCTTTTCAACCATCGCTTTAACCGTAAATCTAAACTTATCGCTTTTGGTGGTGGTGTTATTGGCGATATGACTGGATATGTTTCTAGCATCTATCAGCGAGGTATAGATTTTATACAAATCCCTACAACTTTACTTTCTCAAGTAGATGCTAGTGTTGGTGGTAAAACAGGTATGAATAACTCTTATGGTAAAAATCTTATAGGTGCATTTCATCAACCAAAAGCTGTTTATATTGACCCACATTTTTTAACTACCCTACCCGATAGAGAGTTTGGAGCGGGTGTAGCTGAAATAGTAAAAATGGCAGTTACTTTTAACAAAAACTTCTTTGAATTTTTAGAAACTGCTGATTTGAAAAAACCAAAAGTATTACAAGAGGCGATAAAACAAGCCGTACAAACAAAAGCTGATGTAGTGGCACAAGATGAAAAAGAACACGGTATAAGAGCTGCACTAAACTATGGTCACACATTTGGACATGTTATAGAAAATGAAACTAAATATAAAACATACTTACATGGTGAAGCAGTTGCAATAGGCATGGTTATGGCAAATGAAACTGCTATAAAAATGAATTTAATGAATGAAAGAGAAGCAAATAGAATCAAAGATTTACTTCAAAAATATGACCTACCTACTAGTTATAAAATCAATAACACCACCTCTTTTTATGAAACTTTCTTTTTAGATAAAAAAAGTTCAGATGATAAAATAACTTTTATTATCCCTATAGGCATAGGTGATGTAGCTATTACAGATAAAATAGATATTGGAACAATTATGTGTGTTTTAAATAAATTTGAGAATACTTAATGAGATTTTTTCTTCTCTTTTGGATATTTTTTTCATCAATTTTAATTGCTAATGATGCAAATGTTATTGAAAAATCAATTAATAACAATACAGAAGTATTAAAACTAGAAGAACTTCGTAAAGAGGAGTTGCGTAAAAATGATGAACGAAAAGAAAAAATTGCTGATTTTATTTTAAAACTTAAAAAAATAGAAGCAAAAATATCTAAGGAACAAATTTGGACAAAAAGCTATGCATCATATTTAACATCTTTAGATGCTAGAAACTCTTTAGAAAAAATCAAAAAAAGAATAAGATATTTAAAAAGATATAAAAAATCTGATAAAGAAAAAGAAGAATTAAGCTCACTAATATCTAAAGAAAAAATTTTAGATATTCAAGTTGAGAAACTTCAAGAAAAGGAGAGTGCCCCTTTTGCTGAACTTTTAACTCCACCTAAAATTTTTGAAGATATAAGCATCGATAACCCTTTTGATATATTTACAGGTATATCCCTAATCAAAACACTAGATACAGATTTTAATAGTTATAAAACTAAAGAGGAACAATTAAAAGACCTTATATATCTTCTAAAACAAGAAAATGACATATATCGGTATATTATAGCAACAGACACAGAAAATAAATATCTCGAAGATGCCAAACAAATTCAACAACAACTTGATAGATTTGAAACAGCATTTGACACTATTAGTATCACATCAGAAGTTTATCAAAAAAGACTCGAAGCACTTGAAGCAAAAATAAATAAAGGGATAGAACTACAAGTATATAGACTTGGTAAAATTGGTATTACTGTACTAATTGTTTTATTGATATTTTTCTTATTTAAACAAATTGCTAAAAAATATATAACAGATAATGAACGATTTTATATGGCAAATAAAATCATATCTTTTATCAGTTATACCATAATCGTATTGATAATATTTGTAAGCTATATAGAAAATGCAAGTTATTTAGTAACTATTTTAGGTTTTGCATCTGCGGGTATTGCTATCGCCATGAAAGATTGGTTTATGAGTATTTTAGGCTGGCTTGTTATAGTTTTTGGTGGAAGTATCCATGTTGGAGATAGGATTCGTGTAGATATGGATGGACTAAAATATGTTGGTGATGTGATGGATATATCACTACTTCGTATCACTCTTCTTGAAGATGTTACACTTACTTCTATAAATGATAATAGAAGAGCTGGTAGAGTTATATTTATACCAAATAACTATATTTTTACTAGAATGATAGCTAGTTACACACATAGTTCTTTAAAAACTGTTTGGGATGGAATAGACATAACTATAACTTACGATTCTAACCATAAAAAAGCTATGCGTATAGTAAAAGAGATCACAAAAAAATATTCAAAAGGTTATACCGATATAACTAGAAAGCAACTTAATAAATTAAGAAGTAATTACAACCTAAAAAATACAAATGTTGAACCTAGAATATTTTCATTTATTGTTCAAAATGGTTTATCTGTAGAAGCTTGGTATCTAACAAATGCTTATGCCACTTTAACTCTAAGAAGTGTTATATCTGTTGATATAGTAGATGCATTTAATGCTGAAGATGATATTACCATTGCATACCCTACTCAGATGCTACATATGGAAAAATCTGCTAAAAGACCACCATTTGACACTCAAAGAATAGAGGAAAGTATATGAAAAAGAAAGTTTTTTTCAAAACATTTGGATGCCGTACTAATGTTTATGACTCACAAGTTATGATCGATTCTTTGAAAGATTATGAAGTTACACAAGATGAAAACAGAGCGGATGCTATAGTAATTAACTCTTGTACTGTTACAAATGGTGCTGATACACATGTTCGTTCATATATATCTAGTGTTGAAAAGACTTCAAATGCTAAAATCTTTTTAACAGGGTGTGGAGCACACACAAAAGGTGAATCTCTTTTAAAAGAAAATCGTGTATATGGTGTTTTTGGACAAAGTGAAAAACAAAAGATAGATTATATGTTATCTCAAGATAAACCATTTTATGATGCAGGTAATTTGAATTTCATAGATAACACTATAGTAGATGATTTCATTGGAAAAAGTAGAGCGTTTATAAAAATTCAAGAGGGTTGTAACTTTAGATGCTCCTATTGTATTATCCCCTTTGTTCGTGGTAATGCTCGAAGTATGGATGAGAGAAAAATTTTAGAACAAGTTACCCATTTAACTTCAAATGGATTTGGTGAATTTATTTTAACTGGTACAAATATTGGAAGCTATGGACAAGACACTAAAACATCTTTAGCATCGCTCATGAAAAAAATATCTCAAGTTCATGGAGTAAAACGCATCAGATGTGGGAGTATAGAACCTGTCCAAATAACTGATGAATTTAAAGAGATATTAGGTGAGGGTTGGTTAGAAAAACATCTTCATATTGCATTGCAACATACGGCACCAAAAATGCTAAAGTTAATGAATAGAAGAAATGTATATAAGCAAGATAAAGAACTTTTTGAATTATTATCAGATAAAGGTTTTGCTATTGGGACAGATTTTATAACTGGACACCCAGGTGAAACAACTGAACTATGGGAAGAAGCTATGAAAAATGCAAAAGAGTTACCATTAACTCATATACACTCCTTTACATATTCTAAAAGAGACAATACCCCATCAGCTTTTATGAAACCAGAAATAAATGGGAAATTAGCTAAAAAAAGACTTCATGAATTAGACAATCTCATCAAAGAAAAAAACCTAGATTTTAGAAAATCTTTTAATGGTGAACTTCAAGTTCTTATTGAAAATGAAAAAGATGGTTTATATCATGGTTTAGATCAACACTTCAATAAAATTATAATAAAATCTGATGAAGATTTAATAGGAAATTGGATAGATATAAATAATTATGAAGTGAAAGAGGATTATAACTTTGCTACCATATAAAACAAATAGACTAGCACTTTATTTATCAGCATTTATAATAATCTCTTTACTATTATTTGCTATGCTAAGAGACAATACTCAACCTATTACACTAGTAGATACAAAAAGATTAATTAATAATAATAAAGTTGAAAAAATCATAGTTTCTAAAGAGTTTGTTTTTTTAACAACCAATGATAAAGTATATAAAATTGCTTCATCACAAGTTAGACCTGAAATGTTTGAACGATATAAAGTTGAAGTTGATAATGGTTCAAATCTTATTTTCTATATTTTATTTTTAGTTCTATTTTTAGGTATTGGTTCATTTATTTTAAGAAAATTACAAAAAAAAGAAATTTTTACTGATAAAAATCTAAAAAACACCAACTCTTCAACTTCTGATATAGATTCTAATGAACCTATTCAAAGTATAAAAAGTGATGTAAAGTTTAGTGATATTGGTGGGATTAGTGATGTAAAAATAGAACTTGAAGAAATTATAGATTTTATGAAAAATCCTACACGATATAAACGATTTGGGGCTAGAATGCCTCGCGGAGTATTATTAGTTGGCCCTCCTGGTGTTGGTAAGACAATGATAGCAAAAGCTGTGGCACATGAAGCTAAAGTTCCTTTTTATTATCAAAGTGGAGCTTCATTTGTTCAAATATATGTAGGTATGGGTGCAAAACGGGTACATGAACTTTTCTTATCAGCTAAAAATAATTCACCATCTATTATATTTATAGATGAGATAGATGCTGTTGGAAAAAAACGAGATGGACAACGCAATGATGAAAGAGAAGCTACTTTAAACCAACTTTTAACAGAGATGGATGGTTTTGAGGGTTCAAGTGGAGTTATAGTCATAGCAGCTACAAATAAGATAGATATACTAGATGATGCCCTACTTCGTGCTGGTAGATTCGATAGGCGTATATTTGTAGAGCTTCCAACAAAAGAAGAGAGAGAATCTATACTTAATAAATATCTTGATAAAGTACCTCATAAACTAGATGTAAAAATAGTTGCAACCATGACCGTTGGTTTTAATGGTGCATCACTAGCTACCCTTGTAAATGAAGCGGCTCTTCTTTCTTTAAGAGAAAATGATGAAAAAGTTACTATTGATCATTTTCATAAAGTTAAAGATAAAGTTATGTTTGGAAAGAAAAAACTTCAAATGCTGAGTGATAAACAAAAAGAATATCGTGTTACTTACCAAGCAGGTAAAGTTTTAACTGCAACATATTTTGATTTGCCATTTGAAAAATTAATGTTATCAAATGAACAATTAACTCCATCTACAGATGAACCATTAATTCAAAATGAGTTAGAATCAAGAATAAAAATGCATTTATCTGGAATAGTTGCTTGTTCTTTAAAATTTAATGAACATGCAAGTAGTGCTAAAAATGATTTGGATGAAGCAAAAAAACTATTAGATAAAATGTTAAAAGATTATGGGATGGGTTCATCATTACTTTATAATGAAGATGAATCAGAACTAATTATAAGAAAACTATATGATTCAACTACAAGGCTAATAGAATCAAATCCAAATATTATGAAAAAAATAGAAATTATTTTAAATGAAAAAGAAAGTATTTTAAAATCAACTGTAAGAGAGTATATAAATGAAATTTTATAGTGGTTTTTCACTTAAAAATGAATCTAATTTTTTTGATGATTATATAAAAAAATCTCAATATTGCATTTGTGGATTTAGTTATGGAGCTATTAAGGCTTATGAGTATGTAAAAAAACAATTAGAAAACGGAAATAGAGTAGATTCGTTACAACTATTTTCACCAGCTTTTTTTCAAAACAAAACACCTCAATTTAAAAAGATGCAACTTCGTGCATATAAAAAGAACCAAGAAGTTTATTTAAAACAATTTATAAACTCTTGTTTTTCACCATATAAACAACAAATTATTGAGCATAACTATAACAATACAATAGATGAGTTAAATGAACTTTTAAATTATGAATGGATTATTTTAGAATTAAAAGAACTTTTAAATCAAGGTGTAAATATAGAAGTATATCTTGGTGGTAAAGATAAAATAATAGATACAATGGATGCAAAAGATTTTTTTAAAGAGATAGCAACTATAACATATATAAAAAATGCAAACCATTTTTTACAAATAAATAACTAATATAGATAAAAGGATATAACGAAATGAATAATATTAAAATAGGTGTAATAACAGCAAGTGATAGAGCTAGTAAAGGGATATATGAAGATATTTCAGGTGTAGCTATTCAAGATACAATGAAAGATTATTTAACAAGTGAATTTGAAATAGTATATAGATGCATCCCTGATGAACAAGATATACTAGAAAAAACTATGATAGAGCTTTGTGATGAAGAAAGTTGCTGTTTAGTTGTAACTACAGGTGGAACTGGTCCAGCATTAAGAGATGTTACACCAGAAGCTACTGAGAATGTATGTCAAAAAATGATGCCAGGTTTTGGTGAGCTTATGCGTCAAGTAAGCTTACAGTATGTTCCAACAGCTATACTTTCTCGTCAAACTGCTGGAATAAGAGAAAAAAGTTTAATTATAAATTTACCAGGAAAGCCAAAATCAATTCGTGAATGTTTAGATGCTGTATTTCCAGCAGTTCCATACTGTATAGACTTACTAGAAGGTCCATTTATAGAAACTAATGAAGATGTCATAAAAGCTTTTAGACCAAAATCTAAATAAAAATCTATATGGAACCTATATATACTGAGGAACTAAACTTTTTAGTTTCTCATATATTTTAATAAAATCAGTAGAGTGTACTCTATTGTTAGCTACAGATGTCATAAAGTTTGTATCTCTTTCCCAGCGTGGAACTAGATGCATATGAATATGCTCTGCTATCCCTGCTCCACCTGCAATTCCAAGATTCATACCTATATTTACACCATGAGCATTTAAACCATCTTTTAGCATCTTTACACTTTTTTGTGCCAAAGAACTCATTCTTAACCATACTTCTGAATCTAACTCTTCAAGTTTATCTGTATGCTTATGAGGAATAATCATAAAATGCCCAGGAGTATAAGGATAGCGATTCATAACTATAAAACAATACTCATCTCTATATAGTACATGTAAATCAGAATCTTCTTCATTATTTAAACTGATATGACAAAATACACAACCATCAATCTTTTTTCCTGTTACATACTCATCACGCCAAGGTGCATACAAAATATCTTGCATAAGTTTTACTCTCTATTAGATTTTTCTAAAACCATAGAATCCATTAAGTTAAACAATATATTACTTTCTTCTTCCATTTTAGAAAAATTAGATACAATTAGTGATCTATTTTCCTCTTTCATAACAGTACCACTATCTATAAATTTCATATTATCTTGTGCAAATTTATGTACAGATTTATGATGAGAATCTAAAGTTTTGTATGATTGAGTTTTTGAAAAATCTTCTTTTCCTTCACCTGTAAAATACCATTTTCCTATTCTACATTGTGTATGGTCACTAAAATTTTGAATTTGTTTTTCATGTATCATAGAGCTATAAGCGTGTGATTTATATAAAATATGATCCACTTTTAGAAGTATCATGTGTAATCTGTCATAGATAAATTGTGCAGATACAGATGTTTCAATTGAATGCTCTCCAAACTCGGATAATGTACTTGCGAACTCTTCAACTTTTTGAGCAGATTCACTTGCTATGTTACTCATAACTTGTGATTGTTCTTGAATAGAGTTTGTTTCTTGCTGTAAAGTAGTTACAGTTATGCTTATTTCCTGTGTGGCTTTTTGTGTTCGTTCAGCTAGTTTTCTAACCTCATCAGCAACAACAGCAAATCCACGACCATGCTCACCTGCACGAGCAGCTTCAATAGCAGCATTAAGTGCCAATAAGTTTGTTTGATCTGCAATATCTTTAATAAGGTTTACAACAGAAGTTATCTCTTCACTTTGTTGTGTTAAAGTAGAAATTTGGTTATCAACATTTTCTATAATTTCACTTAGTCTTACAAAGTCTTCGCTTACATTACTTACAGCTTCTATACTTTCATTAGCACTATCAGCAGTTTGAGTAGATTCATTTACAATATTTTTAATCTCATCATTTGATTCTTCAAGATTTGACTGAACTATACCCATACCACTAGCAACACCTCCACTAAGATCAGCTAAAACTTCAGACATCTCACCACGCTGTTTAGCATTATGTCCATATTCAATAATTCCTACAGCATGTTTAGTAGCATCTACACCTGTTGTTAAAGTGGAATTAAGATCAGTAATATTAATAGTATCTAAATATTTAAAGTTTCCATTTGCTGCATCAGTAATAGCACCTGTTGTACAATCTATATAATGTTGTACTTGATCCATTAAAGAATTATAAGAATCTGAAAGCTCTCTTACTTCACCCTCTCCAATAAGCTGAGCTCTTGTAGTAAAATCACCATTTCTTGCATGTACTATTACTTCAGTAACATTTTCTACACTTTTTTTAGCTACAAGAAGATATATTCTTAAATATACTGCTAAACCTATGTGTAGTATTGTTAATAGAAGAAGTGTAATTGTAAAGCCAGCCAAAAATAATTCTAACCCAAAACCAAGCACAAAAGTAGCGATTTGTATTTGATTTATCAGATTTATCTTACCAAGTGTTGATGATTCCATTATGATTCCTTAATATACTCTTACATTTTTTATATAAATGCAAAAACTAAATTTGGAAACATTATAACCAAACCTAGCCCTAAAAGCTGTAAAAATATAAAAGGAATTATCCCTTTATATATTTGAATGGTCTTTATTGTATCACCTGCTGCACCTTTTAGGAAAAAAAGTGATAGTCCAAAAGGTGGTGTTAAAAATGATGCTTGAAGATTTAAAGCTATTAAAACTGCAAACCATATAGGGTCTATACCAAAAGCATTCATAACAGGAACTAAGATAGGAACAATTATAAAACTTATCTCTATGAAGTCTATAAAAAAACCAAGTATAAATATACTAACCATAGATATAGCTATAAAAATCCAAACATCACCAATATCTTCACTAAAAAATTCAACTATAAGATCAGTTCCACCAAGTTCATTAAAAACCAAACTAAAAGCTGTAGCACCTATAAGTATCATAAAAATCATTCCGCTCAATTTTACTGTCTCTAATGATGCATATTTTAACATCTCAAAAGAGAGTGATTTATTTAACACACTTAATAAAACTGCACCGATAACTCCAAAAGCAGCAGATTCAGTTGGAGATGCTATTCCCGCAAATATACTTCCCAAAACAGATACCATCAATAGTAAAGGTGGAACAATAGAGAGAATTATCTCTTTCATACTTACTTTTTGAATATCTTTTGCTATTGGTGCGACTGTTGGTGAAAAATATGCATAAATCAAAATATAAGTGATATATAATCCAACAAGTAAAAGCCCTGGTAAAACTGCACCCATAAATAGTTCACCAACACTTACACTCATAACATCACCTAAAATGATAAGGATGATAGATGGTGGGATTATCTGACCTAGCGTACCAGATGCTGCAACAGTTCCAGATGCGAGGGATTTATCATACCCTGCTTTTAGCATAAGCGGTAAGGCTATAACACTCATCATAACAACAGAAGCTGATACTATCCCTGTAGATGCAGCTAATAATGCCCCAACTAAAACAACACTTACGGCTAATCCACCACGAACATTAGCAAATAAAGCACTCATAGAAACTAATAAACGCTCCGCCATTTTTGACTTTTCTAGCACTAGCCCCATAGCAATAAATAAAGGAACTGCCATAAGTGTTGTATTGCTCATAATACCAAATATGCGAAAAGGCAACACATCAAATATAGCGATGCCAACCTCAGGTACTAAAAAAGCAAAAGCAATGGCTACAGTTCCAAAAACAAATGCAACAGGAATCCCAACTAAAAGTAGTGCTAAGACTACTACAAACATAGATAATGCAATCATTTTGATAAATTCCTAAAAGCTTGAAGTGCTAAAAATGCGAATGAAAGTGGTAAAAGTGCTTTCACTAAAAATCTATATTCTAAACCACCTGGATTTGAAGAAGTTTCATTTTGAAGATAACTTAAACTCACAAAATCAACACTTATATATATGATAAGAAATGAGAAAGGTAATATAAAAAACAAACTAGAGATAATATCTACAATTCTCTTAGTTTTTTCACTATAAGATGCATAAAATATATCAACTCTAACATGGGAATTTTGATTTAAAGTATAAGCGATACCAAACATTATAATAACATCAAAAAGATGCCATTCCAACTCTTGAAGAGCAATAGAACCAGTTGAGAACAAATACCTAGCACTTGCATCATAAACAACAAGTAAAACTAAAGCAATCAAAACTAATGCTGTAAAATTTCCTAAATATTTTATGGTTTTATCTATCATAATATTTTTTTCAACTCCTTAATATCATTTTCAATATTTAAAGATAATTTTTCTATATCTCCTAAAATCTCATTAGTAGGTGGATACTCAATCTCTTCGTATTCTATTGTCTTATATCTGTTAATAGATAAATCATAATCATTTTCAACTATCTCATGAACCTCAACAAAAAAGTGTTTTTTAGTAGCCTTATAATTTTCACTATCTTTATTGTTATATTGCTTTAATATATCAGAAATATCATTTTGTTCTTGAGGGTTTCGTTTATCATCTAAACTATACCCATCAGCTTGCATATCATAAAACCAAACTTTTTGGGTTGAGCCACCTTTTACAAAAACTAAGACCGCTGTTGATACTCCAGCATAAGGCTTAAATACTCCACTTGGCATAGATATAACGGCTTTTAGTTCATTATTTTCTAGTAGATTTTTTCTTAAAGCCTTATGAGCCTTAGAGCTACCAAACAAAACACCATCAGGAATAATAACACCACATCTTCCACCAATATCTAAAACTCTTATAATCAAATCAATAAAAAGAAGTTCAGTTTTAGTTGAATTTATACTAAAATCTTCACTTTTATCCTCTTTATCTATGCTACCTTTAAATGGTGGATTAGCTAATACTACTTGATATTTGTCTTTTTCTACATATCTTTTTGATAATGTATCGGTCTGTTTTATATGTGGATTTTCTATATCATGAAGCATCATATTCATCATTGATATTCTTATCATACTTATATCGCTATCATTACCAAAAA
Source organism: Campylobacterota bacterium (assembly GCA_034659595.1). Lineage (GTDB taxonomy): Bacteria > Campylobacterota > Campylobacteria > Campylobacterales > Sulfurimonadaceae > Sulfurimonas. The sequence continues at coordinate 702 of JAYEHQ010000011.1, read as the reverse complement.
ACGAATCGTTTGAGAGTTTATCCCATAAGTTATTATCAGTTAAATTTGCCCCTAATCTTCCATCTTCCTCAGTATATGGTTGAAGCATATGAGTATAAGCACTTACTAAAAACCCTGCTGTTCCTAAACTCGGATCAAATACTCGCTCACCTATTTGAGGATTAACAAGTTCAGTAATCATTTTAATTATATGTCTTGGTGTACGAAACTGTCCATTTTTACCACTTGAACTTATCTCAGATAAAAGATACTCATACATATCCCCTAAGCTATCCATAAAGCCTTTATCATCAATTTCGAGAATATTAAACACCTCTTCAAGTGCTTCAACTGTTTCACTCAGTAGTGATGGTTTTGTAATAATAAAAGCCAAATCTTTAAGTGATTTATTAAACTCACTTCCAGTATTATAAGCTTTGATAAAAGGAAAAGCTACATCTCTAACTGTTTTAAGCATACTCTCACTATCCAACTCTTTAAAGTTATCCCATTTAGCATTTTTATTATCTTCAAAAATAGAAATATAATCTTCCCCAGTAAAAGAGGATTGAGAGATTTTTTGATTATCTTTTTCACTTAACATTTTCAGAAATATCAGTGCTGTTATTTGTTCTATGGCATTAAGAGGGTTAGCAATCCCACCACTCCAAAATTTATTCCAAATACTATCTATTTTACTTTTAACTTCACTTCTTACGAACA
>JAYEHQ010000010.1:0-6089 GCA_034659595.1 Campylobacterota bacterium | reverse complement strand
GATGATGAACTTCTAGAAGTTACACCTGAATCTATCCGTATTCGTAAAAAATTCTTAACAGAAAATGAAAGAAAAAGAGCTTCTCGTAAGTAGGAAGTTCTTTTAGCAAACACGATTTTTTACCATCAAGGGGTACCTCGTCGTGTTTGTAATTCTGTGTCCTCTTAATTATTCTTCAAAAATAAAATTTATAGATTTGCTTTGTATTTATTAACACCAATAATGATAATTTGATTTTTCTCTTTATCTATTTTATATGGAATGACATAACCTTTATATATTAAATCTCTAATATTTTCATCATTAAAATAGATTGATTTTCTATACTTATATGGCATACTAATTATTTTATTTATATTTTCATCAAGTTCATTTTTGAAATTTATTGCTTGTATTTTACTATCTTTTGATATGTAGCTCAGTATTTGCTTTAACGAAGTAGAATATTTTTCTTTTCTGACTATCTTCATGTTATAAAGTTTTTAAAAATTTATTCATATCTTCATCGTATTCTTCTTGACTAAGTAATGAAGCTGTACCATTTTCTATCTCTTGAAGTTCATTTTGAAAATACTTTTTATCTTTTTTAAATTGTTCTGAATCTATATAGGAGATTTTTTTAGATGCTAAATTTTTAAGTACTAGGTTTAATTCTTCTTGAATATTAAAACCTTTCTCTACAATCTTACTATATAAACTGTCATCTAATTGTAATTTTATAGTGTGCATAATGAATCCATTTTTTATTATTTAGTTTGAATTATAGCAAATAGTTATCTAGAAAATAGTTAATTTTATTTAAAATTCCTCAGTTGTTTTTTGTATATTTTTTAGTTTATGAATCAGTTTTTCTAAAAAAGGAAGAGGTGCATATTTTAAAAGTTTTAAAATCTCTTTGTATTCATAGTCTATCTTTTTAGTATTTATAGTTTCTTAGTAAATATTACCTCTAAAATCAACATCATTAACTATAGCAATAATTTTTATTTCATTATCAATTAGTTCAAATAATATTCTAATTTTTCCACTTCTAATTCTGTAGTATTTTTTGAGATTACCTTTTAGTAATTTAATATCAATATTTATATCTTCTTTTTTAATTAGTTTTTTGACTGCTTTTGTTATAAGTTGATTTGATTCTACCTTTGTTAAAATAGAACTATTTTTCAAGAAAAATTTATTAGCACTTTTTTGATATTGTATATCTAAAGTCATATTTCTATACTATAACTATCCATTATCTTTTTATCATCTTCATTCAAGTTTTGAAGCAGGTTATCGTAATATTGTTGTTCACTACCAGATATAATCTTAATTTCACTATCAGTTACAGAAAACTGTTTTATAAATCCATCTTTTAGATTTTGAATAATGGTCATAAATGAATCATAATTATTATCATCAATTTGTAGTTGTATAGTTTTCATAGAAATCCCCAGTAGTTGTATAGTTTAAAAGTATAGCTAATTTTAAATTTATATCTGTAAGAATTTTAAAAAAATATGATTAAATTAGATTTCAATTATCTCCGTTTATAATGTCCTCCTTTGTCGAGACAACTTAAACCAATATTTTTATTCTACTAACTTATGATACTTTATAAATTTAGATTAGCTATAATTCTATCAATGAAAAAAGAAATAAATTTTAAAGTAGATTCCCCTCATCTACCAGCTGGTGACCAACCAAAAGCTATTGAAGTTTTAACAAACAGTATATTAAAGGGTAACCGTTATCAAACACTTGAAGGTGTAACTGGTAGTGGTAAAACCCATACTATGGCTAGAGTTATAGAAAATGTAAAGATGCCAACCATTATTATGACACATAACAAAACTTTAGCTGCTCAGTTATACTCTGAGTTTAGAAGTTTTTTTCCCAAAGCTCATGTTGAATATTTTGTATCTTATTATGATTATTATCAGCCTGAGGCTTATATCCCTCGTCAAGATTTGTTTATTGAAAAAGATAGTGCTATAAATGATGAACTTGAAAGGCTTAGACTCTCTTCAACTGCAAATCTTCTCTCTTATGATGATGTTATAGTCATAGCATCCGTATCGGCGAACTATGGGCTTGGTGACCCAGAAGAGTATATGAATATGGTTCAGACTATTGCTATAGGCGATGAGATAGCTCAAAAAAAACTTTTACTTCGTTTAGTGGAGATGGGTTATGCTAGAAACGATAGTTACTTTGATAGTGGTCATATTCGTGTAAATGGTGAGAGTATAGATATTTATCCACCCTATTTTGAACAAGAAGCTATCCGCATAGAATTTTTTGGTGATGAGATAGAAGCTATTTATACATTTGAAGTGATAGATAACAAAAAATTAGAAGAGCATAAAAGTTTTACTATCTATGCAACTTCACAATTCAGCGTTGGTCAAGAGAAGATGGCTCGTGCAGTAAAACGGATAGAAGAGGAGTTAGATGATAGACTTGCATACTTTCAAAAAGAGGGAAAGCTTTTAGAGTACCAAAGATTAAAACAAAGGGTAGAATTTGACCTTGAGATGCTTGAAACTACTGGTATGTGTAAAGGTGTTGAAAACTACTCTCGCCTTTTAACAGATAAAAAAGCAGGAGATGCACCTTTCACTCTGCTTGATTATTTTGCTCAAAATCATGATGATTATCTAGTTATAGTAGATGAAAGCCATGTATCACTACCTCAATATCGTGGGATGTATGCAGGTGATAGAGCTAGAAAAGAGGTTTTGGTGGATTATGGTTTTAGACTTCCATCAGCACTAGATAATCGTCCTTTAAAAGCAGATGAATATATAAATAAAGCACCTTTTTATCTTTTTGTATCAGCCACACCAAATGAATATGAATTAGATATGTCTGCTGTAAAAGCTGAACAAATTATCCGCCCTACAGGTTTACTTGATCCCATTATAGAGATAAAAACATCAGATAATCAAGTTGAAGACATACATGATGAGATCGTAAAAACTGCTCTTAAAAATGAAAGAATACTAATCACAGTTTTAACAAAAAAGATGGCAGAAGCACTTACAAAATACTTAGCAGATTTAGGAATTAAAGTTCAGTATATGCATTCTGATATTGATACAATAGAGAGAAATCAAATTATCCGTTCACTTCGTCTTGGGGAGTTTGATGTGCTTATTGGTATCAACTTACTTCGTGAAGGGCTTGATTTACCAGAAGTAAGTTTAGTAGCTATACTAGATGCAGATAAAGAGGGATTTTTAAGAAGTGAAACAGCCCTTATTCAAACTATAGGTCGTGGAGCTAGAAATGAAAATGGTAGAGTTATTTTATATGCCAATAAAATAACAGGTTCGATGAAAAGAGCGATAGATACAACAAATAGCAGAAGAAAGATTCAAGATGCATATAATCAAAAACATGGAATAACTCCAAAAACAACTATTAGAAAATTAGATGCAAACTTAAAACTTGAAGACCATGGTGGTATTTACCAAAAACATAAAAAAATGGATAAGATGCCAGCATCAGAGCGAAAAGCAATAGTAAAAGAGTTATCTCTAAAAATGAAACAAGCTGCAAAAGAATTAAATTTTGAAGAAGCAGCAAGACTTCGTGATGAGATAACAAAAATAAAAAAACTTTAGGATTAAAATGGAAGATACATTTGGTAATTTAGAAACTTATGGATATATAGGACTTTTTCTTTATTCACTTGGTGGTGGATTTGTGGCACTTGTTGGAGCCGGTGTTTTATCTTTTATGGGTAAGATGGATTTGAGTTTATCTATAATGATTGCTTTTTTTGCAAATGCTCTTGGTGATATGATGCTTATATATATGGCAAGATACCAAAAAAGTATGATGATGGAGGGGTTAAAAAAACATAGAAGAAAACTTGCACTTTCTCATGTTCTTATGAAAAAATACGGTTCATGGATTATTCTTTTTCAAAAATTTGTATATGGTATAAAAACACTTATACCTATAGCTATAGGTTTAACAAAGTATGACATTAAAAAGTTTGCAGTTTTAAATGTACTTAGTGCTGGAGTTTGGGCTTTAGTATTTGGATTTGGAAGTTATTATTTTGGAGAGGCTTTAGTGAAATTTGTTGGGATTATTAGTGAAAAACCTTGGATAGCACCTATAATACTTGTAGTATTTGGTGGGGCTTTATGGTTTTATATGGAGCGAGTTACAAAGAAAAAGAACTAAAGTGAATTTAATCACTTTAGTTCTCTAGTATTAATCTTCTACTATTGGACCAAATGGAGCATAATCAGTATGTTCACCATCTTGGTATTTTTTATAGTTAGCTATAAACATCTCAGCTAAAGAATCTCTAGCTTTATCAAACTCAGCTTTATCTTCCCAAGCATTTCTAGGATTTAAAATTTCAGGGTTAATATCTCCTAAAGTTTTTGGAACATGAAGTTTAAATGTTTTAGTAGTATCAAATTCACTATCTTTAATACTTCCATCTAAAATAGCATTGATACATGAACGAGTGTCTTTGATGCTCATTCTATGACCAACACCATATCTACCGCCAGTCCAACCAGTGTTAACAAGATATACATTTACATCATGTTTATCTATTTTTTCACCAAGAAGTTTTGCATAAACTGTTGGATGAAGTGGTAAAAAAGCCTCTCCAAAACAAGCAGAGAAAGTAGCAACTGGCTCAGTGATACCTCGTTCAGTACCAGCAACTTTTGCAGTATATCCACTTAAGAAGTAATACATAGCTTGTTCACGAGTAAGTTTTGAAACAGGAGGTAATACACCAAATGCATCAGCTGTTAAAAAGATAATGTTTTTAGGATGCCCTGCCATTAAATCTTCTTTATGGTTTTCAATATGCTCTATAGGGTAAGATACACGAGTATTTTCAGTTTTTGAACCATCTTCGTAATCTACTTCACCCTCACCATACATTACTACATTTTCAAGAAGTGCATTAGTACGGATAGCTCTATATATCTCAGGTTCACTTTTTTCATCAAGGTTGATAACTTTTGCGTAACATCCACCCTCGAAGTTAAATACACCATGGTTGTCCCAACCATGCTCATCATCACCGATTAAGGCACGATATGGATCAGTTGAAAGAGTTGTTTTACCAGTCCCACTTAAACCAAAGAAAAGTGCAGTATCATCTTTTTCTCCAACATTTGCAGAACAATGCATAGAAAGTTTACCCTCTAATGGTAACCAGTAGTTCATCATTGAAAAAATACCTTTTTTCATCTCACCACCGTACCATGTACCACCAATTATTGCTATGTTGTTTTCAACATCAAAAAGAACGAATACTTCAGAATTCATTCCATGTTCTTTCCATTTATCATTTACAGCTTGACAAGCATTTAACAGTGTAAAATCTGATTTAAAAACTTCTAATTCTGATTCTGTTGGACGGATAAACATATTTTTTACAAAGTGTGATTGCCATGCTATTTCAGATACAAAACGAACAGATTTTTTTGAAGCTGCAGATGAACCACAAAATACATCAGTTACATATAAGTTTGTATTTGATAATTGTTCTTGTGCAACTACTAAAAGTTCAGCAAATATATCAGCACTAACTTTTTGATTTACATCACCCCACGCTATATATTTGTTTGATGGATCACAATCCACAAAATACTTATCTTTTGGGCTACGACCTGTAAAAATCCCAGTATCTACTGCTGTAGCACCCTTTTTAGTCTCTTGAACTTCACCATTAGCAAGTTCATGTTTGATTAATTCATCATAACTTAGGTTATGAAATACATCACCAATATTTTTTAATCCTAATTCTTCTAGTCCAGCTAATGCCATAATCTACCTTGTGGTACTGATTTTATAGTGAAATTATACACTTAATAAACCTAAATTAAAAGTAAAAATATCATTGATTTAAAAAAAAATTAGTTTAAGAGTCTTTTGATAAAATTGCAGTTGATAAGATGCTCGCATAACTCAGTTGGTAGAGTATTACCTCGACAAGGTAAGAGTCACTGGTTCGAGTCCAGTTGTGAGCACCATCTTTTTTACTACTAATTACTTATTTTAGGCACTTTCAGACTCTGAATTAATGAAAAATATGGGTGCTTAAATCATAACTATTTATT
>JAYEHQ010000009.1:0-25213 GCA_034659595.1 Campylobacterota bacterium | reverse complement strand
AGTACGGTATAGAGCTTAAAAAAGATGTCAACTACGATGAGTATGAAGCAGTAATCATGGCAGTAGCTCATGATGATTTTAAAGAGATAAAACTTGATAATAAAAATCAAGTTGTTTTTGATATTAAATCTATTTTAGATAATAGTGATGGGAAATTATAAGGATTTTAAATGGAAATGATGAGTTATAAACTTTTTGATAAAGATTTAAATAATATAGACTTAACTAGTAAGTTAGTTGTAAATACCATAAATCCTCATTCTTATGTAACAGCAAAAGATGATAAAGAGTTTAGAGATGCTTTAGTTGATTCTGATATTTTAATTCCAGATGGTAGTGGTATAGTTTTAGCTGCAAAATTTTTATATGATAAAGCTATTCAAAAAACTGCTGGTGCAGATTTACATAAATTTCTATTAGAAAAAACTAATAAATCAAGTGGTAAAGTTTTTTATATGGGTGCATCCCAAAATACTCTTGATAAAATAGAAGAAAAAATAAAAAAAGAGTATCCAAATATAGAAGTAGGAAGTTATTCACCACCTTATAAGTCTGAGTTTACCAAAGAAGATAATGATGTTATAATTGAAAAAATAAACTCTTTTGAACCAGATATACTTTTTATAGGTATGACTGCTCCAAAACAGGAAAAATGGTTACATAAGCATAAGAATAGATTAAGTTTTAATGTAGCTAGTTCTATAGGAGCTGTTTTTGACTTTTATGCTGGTACAGTTGAGAGACCAGCTGATATATGGGTAAAATTACATCTTGAATGGCTTGGTAGATTGATAAAAGAACCAAAAAGAATGTGGAAACGAAATTTTGTTAGCACACCATTGTTTTTAATGGATATGTTTTTATATAAAATAAATTTTAAAAAAGTATAGGAGAGGTATTTTTATGAATAAAAGTAGTAAAATATATATAGCAGGACATAGAGGATTAGTAGGTTCAGCTATAGTAAAAAATTTAGAATTAAAAGGTTATTCAAATTTAATATATAAGACTCATAATGAGTTAGACTTACTAGATAGTGTAGCAGTGGCAGATTTTTTTCAAAAAGAAAAGCCTGAGTATGTGATATTAGCTGCTGCAAAAGTTGGTGGTATAGTGGCAAATAACACTTATAGAGCAGATTTTATATATGAAAATCTTCAAATTCAAAACAATGTAATACATCAAAGTTATCTTAGTGGGGTAGAAAAATTACTTTTCCTAGGAAGTACTTGTATTTATCCAAAAAATGCTCCTCAACCTATGAAAGAGGATTATCTTTTAACAAGTGAGCTTGAATATACAAATGAACCTTACGCTATAGCAAAAATAGCAGGAATCAAGATGTGTGAGAGTTATAATATTCAATATGGCACAAACTTTATATCTGTAATGCCTACTAATCTTTATGGACCAAATGATAATTTTGATCTTGAAACATCACATGTTCTTCCAGCACTTTTAAGAAAGATACATGAAGCAAAATTAAATAATGAAGAAAAAGTTGAAATTTGGGGAACTGGCAAGCCAAGAAGGGAGTTTTTATATTCTGATGATATGGCAGATGCTTGTGTATTTCTTTTAGAAAATAGAGATTTTAAAGATACTTATAATGAGAGTTTAAAAGAGATACGAAATACTCATATAAATATAGGAACAGGGGTAGATATAAGCATAGAAGAGCTTGCTCTTGTTATTAAAAGTATAGTAGGTTTTGAAGGTGAATTATATTTCAATACCTCTAAGCCTGATGGCACAATGATAAAACTTACAAATCCAACTAAACTAAATGAACTAGGCTGGAAACATAAAGTGGAACTTGAAGAGGGTATTCGAAGAGTTTATACATGGTATTTGAATCAACTAGAAAAGTAAATAGTAATTATATAGTATTTTAAAAAAATTAAGATACTATATAGTTTATTATTTATCGCAGGAGTTTAGGATGGAAACAGGAGCTATACCTATAGCTATAGTATCTAGTATTATTTTAGGATTTGTGTTTTTTATTATTCATAAGATAAATAATATATAGGGAAATTATGGAGTTAGAGTAAATGTTCCGTTGCTCTGATCGTATCTCCAATACTTGCCAATACATGGCTTCTCATCTTTACATTTACTTTCTGAAACTCCTGTGTCATTATTTGAAGCAGGTCCTCTGTATTGATCTGGATTTGTGAATGTCCATCCAACAGGATTTCTAAGGATTTTATCAAGAGCGACTGAAGTAGTTAGAGCTGTTTGTTTTGGATAGCCTGTATCTGTTAAATCACTGGCACTATTTATATTGACACCACAAGTAAAATCACCCTCATTAATTATCCACTCACCATGACAAGCATCTAAAGCTACTTGTACTGATGAAGCTGTAGATAACTCAGCAGCAATTTTAGAGTTGTTGCTAAGTCCAGAAAACTTTGGAATAGCGACAGTTGCTAAAACACCTATAATAACAATAGCAAAGATAAGTTCTATAAGTGTAAAAGCTTTTTTCATTAATCAGCTAGATTTATAATAGTTGTATTTGTTTCTCCTACAGAAGGCCAAGTCATACCAGTTTTATCTGTTAGTTTGTCTTTTATATCAGCTTTATCTGAACCATCTATTTTTGTCGCTATAGTAATAGAAGCAGATGCATAAGTAATTGTACATGTACCTTGATTATCTGATAAAGTATATTTATAAGTATTACTATCAGTACTTTCCCAACCATTCCCAGCAAAATCAAACATTTTATCTAAACTCATGCTTGTTTCACCTTCTAATTCTACAAGATTTAGGTATGTAGCTTGCCCATTTTCTATCAATGTAGTATATGGTTTAACAATATTTGAAATCTCAGCACTTTGTTTTAAGCCTGTAAACTTTGGAACTGCAACCGCTGCAAGCACACCTATAATAACAATAACAAAAATTAATTCTATTAGTGTAAAACCTTTTTTCATGTCATATCCTTTATATTTAAACTAATCTATTATATAGTAATCTTAATTAAAAAAAAAACTAAATTTGAGATATTTTTTGTTTTAATCTTGTTATATGATATTTAAATTGTTTTTTATCAATAAAAGTATATCCTGAAGAGTTTATATCTATTAAATCATTATTTATAATAATAATATGTTTTTTTGAAAATGATGCTATATCTCTAAAATGTTTACCAGATACTTTTACAGGGGTATGATTTAATTTAACTACACTGATAGATAAATCTACAATACTAGATAAAGATAAAGATTCACTATACATTGGATACTGTGGTGTATCTAAAATAATATAATCAAAGCTATTTTTTAATGAAGTAAATATTTTTTTGTATTTTTCTAATTTCATATCTAAATGCATATTTTTTTCAGTTGTATTAAATGGTAAAATATATAAATCTTTTTTATTGTAAAGTTTTATTTTTTTAATTGATTTTTTTAAATCTTTTACAGAGTCAATTTTATTTAATTTTTGTTTTTTTTCAAAATCTAAATTCATATTTACAAGTATTACTTTAGCATTGTTAGAAGCTAAACTTTGAGCCATATTTCTTGCTACAAATGTTTTTCCATCTTTTGGATAAGGAGATGTAAATTGTATAGTTTTTATTTCTGGATGATTGAAAAATATAAGAGTTTCCATTGTTGTAAAAAGTTCTGCTATTTTATCTTCTTTTGAAAAATCAATTAAACCTTCTGGTGTAATTGATTTTTTCGGTATTTTCGGTATCCCACCCATTATTAATGAAGGTGTCATTTTACTAACAACTATTCTAGATAAAAACAGTGAGAATAATGTATGTTTTATGATTGTTATAATTACACCTATTATCATGCCAATTACAATATTAATAGTAATTTTACTAACTATTTTATTAGTTGGCTTTTTTGCAAGTGATGGTTCTGTTATTATTTTATTACTATATTTAATAAAAACTTTGTTATAAATAAGACTTCTATCACTTTCGTATATACTTAAATAGGCAGAATCTATTATTTCAATTTGTTTTTTTATATAATCAATTTTATCTTTGATATCCATTGAAAGTAATATCTTATTATTAGAGTTTTCATAGTTTCTCATAATTCTATTCTTTTCCATTTTTAATTCTTTTATTTTATATTCAACTGCTAATATTAATAATTCTTTTTGCTTTTCAACTAATCTTTTAGCATCTATATACATTCTTGAATTTGGAGTATATTTTAAATTTATATTTAAAAATTTATTTAAAACAATATCAAATTGAGTTGATGTAGTAGCTATAGATGAAAATCTTGGGCGTTGAGCTAGTGTTAGTTTAGTTATATCTTTATTATCAACAAGATGTTGTCTATAGTTCTCTAGTTTTTTTATTTCTAAGTTTTTGGCTCTCATATTTCCTTTTAGTTTAGAAGCTGAACTACTAGCGAAAACAAAATATTGGTCATCAACAATAGAATTATTTTTCTTTCTGATTTCTCTTAACTCATCCATGTAAGCATTTTGTTTTTTTATTAATATATCCATCTCTTTTTGCATGAAATTATGAACTTTATCCATATTCTTTAGTTTTAAATCTATATCTAAAGATATAAATTCAGTCATTAGATTTTTTGTAAAACTATTTAGCATATATGGATTATCCCCTTTAGTCTCTATTTCAACTAAAGCAGATTCACCACTAGTTATTTTTATGCTACCTTTGAGTTCTCGATAAGAGTTTTGATTATTAATTGTAAGGTATATAGGTTCTGGAAGTTCAAGTAGTGGTGATTTTGGGTCAAAATATTCAACCTTTTCTTCTTTTTCTCTATGTAAAATAAATGAACATATATCACCTATATTGGTTTGTTTATCAATACTTGATGTTGCAAGATATTTACTGTTAAGTTTATCAAAAATTTTAAATTCTTCGTAATCCATAAATTTTATGACTAATTCTACTTTATCTGAATAAATATTATTTATAGTAGCATTATTTACATAAAATTTATCAGATTTATTACTAGGGATTAAATTCTTTATATTTTTTTTATATTTATTTTTCCAACTTGAAAAATTTGGGGTTTTGTATGATGAATCTCTGTTTTTTGAAAGATATACATTGTATCCTGATTTCATCACAGCATTTCTTATAACTATAGAACTAGTGATAAATTCAGTTAGTAACTGTTTTCTACTATCTTCATCAAGTGTAGGTATTAATTTCTTTAGAAGTTTATCTTGCTTTGAGTTAAGGAAGTTGCTATTTTTTTCTATATATGCTACACCTTGAGTTGTAAAATATATATTCTCTTTTAGTGATTTATTTACTAAAATTATACTAACTAACGCTGAAACAATAGCAAAAAATAGGAATTTTGCTTTTATTATTAAGAAAATAAAAGATAAATCAACTACATTTGATTGAACAACTTCCTTTACATCTTTTTTATCATTTTGCTTCAATATAATCTCGTGTTAAATATACTTTTGTATTTTTTCTATCAATAATTCATTATCTATAGGTTTTAATATTATATCATCTACTTTTGATTCTATAGATTTAATTTTATCTTTTGGTAGATTTGTATCAACTGTCGCGATTATTACTGGATTCTCATGTTTTGGATTATTTCTGATTTGATCTATTAATCTTAAAGAATCTTTATTTGACATACTGATTCCTATTATACTAATATCTATTTTATTATTTGATAAAATATCATCAGCCATAGTAGAGTTTAAAGCTTTAAATACAGTTATATTTAGATTTTCTAAAATATTTGAGATAGTAAAAATACTTTTAGCATCATTATCTATAACCATAGCATTTAAGTGTAGATTTGTTTTTTGCTCTTTAGTTATTTTAATTGGTTTTTTTTCTTGAATTATTTTTTGTTTTTCTACTGCTACTTTAGTTATTTTTTCTTCTTTAAATACATTATTGCTAGTATTGTTAGCAGGAATTGAAAGATAAAATGTACTACCTATCCCCTCTTGACTTTTTAAATGTATTTTTCCATCAAGTAGTTTTGCGAATTTTTTACTAATTGAAAGTCCAAGTCCAGTACCACCATATTTTTTATTTATAGAACCATCAGCCTGCTTAAATGCTTCAAATATAAGATTGTGTTTATCTTTTGCTATCCCAATACCACTATCTTTTACAGCAAAAAGTACTCTATCATCAATAGATGTAGGATCTTTTTGAATTGATATTTCAATACTACCTTTGTAAGTAAATTTAATTGCATTAGATATAAAATTTCTTATTATTTGCGAAAGCTTATTTCTATCAGTAGAAAAACTTTGATCATATTTATTTACAGTTTTAAATATTAGACCTTTTTCTTGTGCTATAGGTTCAAAAATATCTCTCATCTCTTCTAAAAAATTTACACTATTAATGTTATATATATCAAGCGTTGATTCACCAGCTTCAACTTTTGAAACATCAAGTAAATCTTCTATAAGTCTAAGTAGTTCATTTCCTGAATTGTGTATGATTTCAGCTTTTTTGATTTCATCATTTGATAGATTAGCTGTTTTATTTTGCCAAAGCATTTTAGATAATAAGATGATAGAATTTAATGGTGTTTTTAATTCATGTGTTACATTAGATAAAAATTCATCTTTGTATTTATTTGCTTCTTCTAGTCTTGTACTTTGTAATTTTAATTTTTTATTTGTGTTTTGAGTTATTTTTAATAATTTATTTAACTCCCATCTTTGTAGCGTTACATATAGTGCAGGAGCAATAATTAAAGCAGTTTCTTTTATAAAAAGTTCTTTTTTCTCTTGTATATCATCAAGAAAAGTTAATTCTATTACTCCAATCAGCATATCTTTATAAATCAAAGGAGTGATAAAAAGCGTACTTGCTTTCTTATGCATTGTGCCACTTGTTATATATTTTTCATGCTCGGATAAGTCTTTTAAAACTATTGGTTTTTTTGAAAATGCAACTTCACCGATCAAACCCTCTTTTAATTCAAAAGTTTGTTGTAAATTATCACTAAGTGCATAAGAAGCATATCTTTCAAGATTTTGTTTTGAAGTATTGAAAATAAAAATAGCACCACTACTAGCTTTTAGATATTCACCTAAAAAGAGTAGAGTCCTTCTTGACACACCTTTTAATGTTTGTTCTCCAGATGTTTTTATGTTTAAATCATTCAATCCATTTTTTAGCCATACTTGAGTTCCATGTTCTTTTTCGCTGTTTTTTAGCGTTATAGTCATTTGAGATAAAACTTTACTAAGTTCATCTTTTTTACTTCTTGGTTTTATCTCATAAGAGTAGTCACCTTCAATAATTTTCTTAGAATGTTTAATAATATCTTTTTCATTTTGAAAAAGTCTATCCAAAGATGCATATAAAATTGTTATTTCATCTTTATTTTCTGTATATGGAATATCAACTAAGTTACCTACAGAAGCTTTAGAAAGAACATCTTTTATCGCTTCAATAGGTTCAATTATAGAATTAAGAACATTTTTCCCAAGTCTATATGATATAACTGATGCACCTATAGTTAAAATCCAAAATAGTTTAATAATTAAGTCAGTAGCCCAGCTTTTAAGTTTATTTGTAAGAGTATAAAATTCCTTTAAAATATTATTTATTTGCCCCTCTTGCCTACTTAATTTTGTTAATATCTTTTGTTTAAGAATTTTATCATTAGAATTTTTATATTCTTCAGCATAACTTTTGTATTCCTTTACAAGGTTATAACTAGATTGAATAGTAAATGTCATTTTAAATATATATTTTTCTGAAGATAGTGTGTTTAATAATCTAACTGAAGTTGATGTTGTTTTTTTCCTTTCTAGATAATTAAGAAAGTTTCTCCCATCATTAATAGAGCGATCTATATTAAAAATAAAGCTTTCATAATCATCTGTATTTTCAGTAGCAAAAAATCTATATAATTCTGTAACTGCATTTTGATAATTCTTTTCATGTCCTTTATTATAGTTATTTAAAATTTGAAGTTTATCAATATATATTAATGAAGTGTGTGCAAAAATAGTAATAAAAAATATTAAAAAAATATTTAACCCTATAATTTTAAGCAGTCTTTTTTTAATAGAATTATTTTTACTTAATTGCAATGTTATTTCTTCCGTTTTCTTTTACAAAATATAAAGCTTCATCTGCTTTTTTAAAAAAAGTTTCTTTACTATCTTTTTCTTTATATTGACTAATTCCATAACTACAGGTGATTGAATTAGGATTTTTGAAGTTATGACTATTGACTATAATTCTAAGTTTTTTAGTTAGTTCTTTTGCTTCTTGAGCTGTTGTATTTGGTAAAAGTATTACAAATTCTTCCCCGCCATATCTAAATGCCATATCAATAGAACGAATATTATTTTTTATAATATTAGCAAAGTCTGCTAGTATATCATCTCCTGCTATGTGACCATAAGTATCATTTACTTTTTTAAAAAAATCTATATCTGCAATAATCATTGAAAGTGCCGTTTTGTATCTAATAGCTCTCTGCATCTCTATCTCTATAGTATCATCAAAGTGTCTTCGACTATAAAGTTGAGTTAATTGATCTATTATTGCTTGTTTTTTAAGGGTAATATTATGTTTTTTTAATTTTTCTTCTTGTTGATGCATTTTTATATGAAAATGGATTTTATTGTAAAGTCTTTTTTCTTCTATTGGTTTTATCAGATAATCAACTGCACCTAAGTCATATCCTCTTTGAACAAATTCATCTTCTTTAAAAAATGCTGTTAGAAAAATAATGGGTATATCTTTAGTTTGACTATCAGATTTTAACATATTTGCAAGTTCAAATCCATCAACTTCTGGCATTTGAACATCTAATAATATAAGATTTGGAGGTGTGACTATTATTTTTTCAAGTGCCTCTTGATAGTTTAATGCTTCTTGCATATCTATATTTTTAAATTCATCTTCTAGTAAACATCTTAATGTGAAAATATTATTTGTGTTATCATCTACTGCTAAGATTGTAAATTTCCCCATGATTAGTAAACCTTTAACTTTAACTTTGTTTTATAGTATATCAAAAAAAAAGGTTATTTAATCAAAATTTATATAGATATAGTTATGACTTTGTTATAATATCTATTTAGGAGATTATAAATGTTTGTTTTTTTTAAGTTCTGTATTTATATATTGTTTTCTTTGTTTATGTTTGGCTGTGCAACTGCTCCTGAAAACATCAATATTTCTAGTACTCCTGTGAAGGTTCTTAAAAAGTCAGTAAATAAAGCAAGTGCTGTTGTTGATAGAAGCACTATGATTTTGAAAGAAAAGAAAAGAAAAGAATTGATTGAACAGTCCTGTGATGGATATAAAATTAAAACAGGAGATAGAATTATTGTATCTGTTACTGGACACCCTGAACTATCAACAAGTGTAAGCCCATCACTTTCAAGTAAAAGTTTTGTTAATCAAAATGGTACTATCCAATTACCAACAATAGGAATTATTTATGTTGCTGGTAAAACTACATTAGAAGTAAAGAAAGATATTACAAAAAAATTAAAAAAAATCTTATTCAACCCAAATGTAACAGTTAATTCAGCTTTTATAAGAAAGTATAGATATAATCTAATAGGAAATTTTGTTAATACTGAGACTATTGAAAAAGATTATAAAATGACACTTCTTGAAGTAATATCATACGGTAAAGGCATTAAAAAAGAAACAGCAGACTTAAGACATGCTTATGTAATTAGGAATAAAAGAAAATTACCAGTAAATTTATATAGACTATTAGAAAAGGGTGATATAAGTCAGAATATAGACATGAGAGATAGAGATACGGTGGTTGTTCCAAGTTACCAGAGAGATCAGTTTGTGTATTTATTTTCTAAATTATCCAGAGCAGGAAAAGCACAAATACCTTTAATTGATGGCAAATTAACACTTATTCAAGCATTATCAATGAGTGAGGTAATAGAAGTTAAAGAGTCACAAATGGATTTTAATAATATATATGTTATTAGAACAGAAATGGATAGAGTAGAAACATTTAAAATAGATGCACAAAAGATGTTTGAGGGCGATATTTTGCCATTTAATTTACTTGGAGGCGATGTTGTATATATTCCTAAAACTAAGGTTGGGGGTATAAATGAAGTTGTTTCTTATTTTTTCCCTACATTACAGTTAATCTATAATATATTAAATAATATTCAAGCATATCGTACAGTTAGAGATTATGCTATTATAGAAGATGAATAAAAAGGATAAAAATGAATATACTAATAACAGGTGCAGCAGGATATATCGGTTCACATCTAGCAAAACAGTTGCTTGAAAGTACAAAGCATAATATTACGATTTTAGATAATCTTAGTACAGGTTCTTTAAAAACTTTAGATACTTTGAGAAGTATAAGAGATTTTAAATTTGTAGAGTTGGATTTAAAAGAATTTGATAAAGTATTAGAACTTTTAAAAGATAATAATTTTGATGTTATTATGCATTTCGCTGCTAGTATAGTTGTGCCAGAATCTGTAGAGAATCCACTTAAATACTATATGAATAATACAGTAAATACTACAAATCTTATAAAATGTGCTACTGAGGCAGATGTGCAAAAATTTATTTTCAGTTCAACTGCCGCTGTTTATGGAGAACCAAAAGATATGCCAAATGATGGTATAGATGAAAACTCTTTAACCGCTCCTATAAATCCTTATGGTATGAGTAAGCTTATGAGTGAGAGAGTTCTTCAAGATGCGACTAATGCAAAAGAAGATTTTAAATATGTAATCTTTAGATATTTTAATGTAACAGGTGCTGATATTTATTATGATGGTGATGAGTTGAAACCAAGAATAGGTCAGTCTTTTCCAGATGCTACACATCTTATAAAAATAGCATCAGAGTGTGCAGTAGGAAAAAGAGATAAAATGGCAATTTTTGGTGATAATTTTGATACACCAGATGGTAGTGGAGTAAGAGATTATATACATGTTGATGATTTAGTTGCTGCTCATATAAAAGCTATAAATTATTTAGATAATAATGCGAGTGATATATTTAACTTAGGTTACGGAAAGGGTTTTTCTGTAAAAGAGGTTATAGATACTATGAAAGAAGTGACATCTACAGATTTTGATGTGGAGGTAACTTCAAAAAGAGTTGGAGATCCAGCTAACTTAATAGCAAATAACAATAAATATAAATCAAAATTTTCTACTAAAAATTCACCATTATTTAAGTATGATGATATAAAGTTGATATGCAAAAGTGCATATCTTTGGGAAAATAGTTTATAGTATCAACATAGCATCACCATAAGAGTAAAAACGGTACTTGTTTTTTATAGCATCTGCATAAAGTTCTTGTGCTTTTTCTACCCCTACAAAAGATGCTACTAACATCAATAGAGTTGATTTTGGTAGGTGAAAGTTTGTTAGTAGGTGGTTTACTCTAAGTGGTTTGTTATTTGGGTGTAAGAATAGATTTGCTTCACCTCTTTGTATCTTTTTGTGTCTTACATAAAATTCTATAGTTCTTGTAGATGTTGTCCCTACACTTAGTATGGGTGTATCACTATCTAGCAACTCTTTTGCATCATCTGATATATCGTAGTATTCTGAGTGCATTGGATGGTCAGTTATGGTCTCAGCTTCTACAGGTTTAAAAGTACCGCTACCTACATGTAAAGTTACAAATGCGTGTTTATGATTTTGGCATATTCTTTTATGTTGTTCATCTGTAAAGTGTAGAGATGCAGTAGGAGCAGCTACTGCACCCTCATTTTGAGCAAATACACTTTGGTATTCGTTTGCATCCTCTTCGTTATCTTCTCTTTGTATATATGGTGGTAAAGGGATATGACCTATTTTGTCTATTATTGGTAATATATCTTCAAATCTCATTCTTTCATTATTTTTATAAAAATTAACAATTCTACTGCCATCTTCATTTAGTTTAATAACTTTAGCTATCAACTCTTCATCAAAACATATTTCAGTGTTAATTTTAACTTTTCCTCTTATATATACATTTATATCATAAGCATCTAATGCACGATTTATAAGTAGTTCCATCTTTGCACCAGTTGGTTTTTTACCAAATATTCTAGCTTTTATAACCTTAGTATCATTAAATATTAGTGCTACATTTTTAGGGATATATTTTTCAAAATCATAAAAATATGTATGGGTGATTTTATTTGTTTTTCTATCATAAACAAGAAGTTTTGCATGGTCTCTTGGGTGTGCTGGGTGAGTAGCTATAAGTTCACTTGGAAGTGTGAAATCATAGCTAGAAGTTAGTAACTCTTTATTTGTCACTTTTACCCTCTAATCCTAAAGCATCTTTTAAAACATCAGCATCAGCGTCAGTTAATTCCTCTTCATCTTCCTCTTTTGGAGCAGGATTTACAGCTTTTACTATAAGGATAGAGAAACCATAAAGTATGATAAGTGGACCAGCCATAAGAAGCTGAGTTAGAACATCTGGCGGTGTTAAAAGTGCAGCAACAACGAAGATAATAATAACTGCATACTTAAAGAAATCTATCATATTTCTATCATTTATCATACCTAGAAGTGCTAAAAAGTATGCAAATATAGGAAGTTCAAAAGCTATACCAAAACCAAACATAATTTTAGTAAAAAAGCCTACATAGTCTTCTATATTTATAAGTGGGGTAAATTTAAAACTACCAAAGGTGATGAGAAAATCAAAACCAAAAGGGGTGACGATATAGTAAGCAAAAAGGACACCGACTAAGAACATAGTTGTTCCACCAACTATGAAAGGGATAATCATTTTTTTCTCATTAGCATAAAGCCCTGGTGCGATGAAAGCCCAAATTTGAGAAAGTATGATAGGTAATGCACCAACAATAGCAGCAAAAAATGAAACTTTTAGAGCTACAAAAAATGCTCCACCGACTTGAGAAGTTGTAACCATACCATCAGCTGCATGAACTGATTTTTTACCCACTTCTAAAAGTGCTTGATTTAGTGGTTCTACCATCCATTCTAAAATTGGTTCATGGAAGTAAAACATTACAAAGAACATTACAAATAGACTTCCGACTGAAATCCCTAATCTTTTTCTTAATTCTATTAAATGTGGTCTTAAATCATCAAACATATTTATTCTCTTGTGTAGGTTTTGTCTTTTTTTCAAAAGTAACTTTTTCAGACTCAAGCTTAGGTTCAGATTGAGGAGTTATTTCTTCATCCATTAAATTAGTTAGATTTGCTTTTATATCTGTAGTTTTTTCTATCTTCTCTTTTGCATCTAAAAGTTCTTTTTTATATGCAAGAGCTTCCTCTTTTATTTCTGAAACATTCATCTCTTGTTCTAATGAATCTTTAACATCCCCAATAGTTCTTTTTGCATTACGAAAAAATTTAGCTATTTCTACCATGGCAGTTGGTAGTTTATCTGGACCTAAAAATAAAATGGCGATAACGGCAATAATTAATATCTCTGTAAAACCCATACCAAACATGAAAACCCTTTTTTATTATGAATTATGGATTTTATCTAAAGATAGATTAAATAAATGTTTAAGAAGTTAAATATAATGCAATCTCATCTGCTAAAAGGTAATCGTGATTATAAAAGAAAGTTTTTTTCTTAATTAGTTTTTTTTCTTCTACAAGTAATATAGCTTTTTCTAATTCATCTTTATTTAAAATATCTTCATCTATCCCTATAAATGAGCGGAGTCCTAAAAAAATTTGTTCTATTTTTTTATCTTCTTTTGTTAAATCTTCTGTTCTTATATCTAATGGATTTTTTATATATTTTTCTATAGAATTTGTTGGATAAAATCTTTGTAAATCTAGTTTTGCTACTGCTCCACTACCTAAGCCAATATAATCTTTATATTGCCAATAACCAAGATTATGCCTACTCTTGTAAGAACCAAAGTTACTTATTTCATATTGTTCAAAACCATTTTTACTAATATTTTCAAAAATCCAATTAGTGAGGGATAGTTTTTCATCTGACATTTGAGGTTTATTTTCAAATGGTGTAGATTCTTCTATAGTCAAAGCATAAGCACTTATATGATTTATAGGAAGCTTAAAAGCAGTTTTTATGTCATAGTCCAAAAGTTCTTTAGTGTCACCTAAAGTTGCATAGATAATATCTAAAGATATATTTTCAAATCCAACTTTTTTGGCTTCAAGTACAGCTTTTTTAGCTTGATTAGAACTGTGTGAACGGTTTAGTAATTTTAATTTTTTATCATTAAAACTTTGAACTCCAAAACTGATGCGATTTACACCAAGTTTTTTCATCCCATCTAGCCATTCATAAGTTGCACTATTTGGATTTGCTTCAGAAGTTATCTCTATATCTTTTTTTATGTATGGATTTATTAATTCAAAAATGGGTTTATAAAGTTCTGGTGAAATAGTAGAAGGTGTACCACCACCTATAAAAATAGATTCAATAGAGTTAGCATTTACTTTGAATCTTTTTAACTCATACTTAAGTTGAATTAGTAGTGATTTCATATATGCTTCTTTTAGATGAAATTTATCAACATAAGAATTAAAGGCACAATAAGAACATTTTGAATCACAAAAAGGTATATGAATATATAAAAGCATATAGAATTATAACGAGATTATTTAATTTTAATCACTATTTTTGTATAATCGCGTTAATAATAAAATAGGTGCTTAACTATGAATAAAGAAAATTTATATCGTCCAAATGTAGCAGCAATTATAGTGTCAAATAATTATCCTCAAAAAAAAGAGATTTTTATAGCACAAAGAAATGATTTAGAAGATGTTTGGCAATTTCCTCAAGGTGGAATTGATGAGGGTGAAGAAGTAAAAGAAGCTCTTTTTCGTGAACTTGAAGAGGAAATCGGCACAAATAAAGTTAAAATTATAGCAGAGTTTCCAGAGTGGATTAGTTATGATTTTCCATCTAAGGTAGCAAAAAATATGAAACCTTGGATAGGACAAAGACAAAAGTATTTTTTAGTTAAACTTAAAAAAAGTGCAAAAATAAATATAAATACTAAGCATCCAGAATTTAATGATTACAAATTTGTAAAAGTTGATGATGTTTTACATCTTAGTGCTTCATTTAAACAAGATGTATATGAAAAAGTTATAGATTATTTTAAAAAAGAGGATTTTTTATAGATGTTAGTTGTTCAAAAATTTGGTGGAACAAGTGTTGGTGATTTAGAACGAATTCAAAATGTAGCAAATCGTGTAAGTGAAGCAAAAAAAGCTGGTCATGATGTAGTTGTAGTTGTATCGGCAATGAGTGGAGAAACAAATAAACTTGTAGGGTATGCTGAATATTTTTCAGCAAACCCTTCAAGACCTGAAATGGATATGCTTCTAAGTTCAGGTGAGAGAGTTACAGCATCACTTCTTTCTATCGCTCTAAATGAAATGGGTCATGAAGCTGTTGCTATGACGGGGGCAAAAGCTGGAATACTTACAGACTCTCATCATACAAAAGCAAGAATAGAAGATATAAACCCTAAAGCTATTAAAGATGCAATTAAAGATTGTAAGATTGTAGTAGTAGCTGGTTTTCAAGGTGTAAATAAAAATGGTGATATTACAACACTAGGTCGTGGTGGAAGTGACTTAAGTGCTGTTGCAATTGCGGGAGCTATTGAAGCTGATTTATGTGAGATATATACAGATGTAAGTGGTATTTATACAACTGATCCGAGAATAGAGACTAAAGCAAAAAAACTAGATAAAATCTCTTATGATGAGATGCTTGAACTTGCAAGTTTAGGTGCAAAGGTACTTCAAAATCGTTCAGTGGAATTAGCAAAAAAATTAAATGTAAATCTAGTAACAAGAACAAGCTTTTCAAATGAAGAGGGAACATTAATAACTAAGGAAGAAAATATTATGGAAAAACCATTAGTAAGTGGAATAGCATTAGATAAAAATCAAGCTCGTATATCTTTAATCGGTGTGAGCGATAGACCAGGAATTGCGTCTGAGATATTTAATAAATTAGCTAATGCTGAAGTAAATGTAGATATGATTATCCAAAATCGTGCTCATGCTGGTATGACAAATATAGATTTCACTGTACCTAAGGGTGATTTGAATGATGCAAAAAATGTTGTAGCTGATTTTATTAGAGATGGTGATTTAGAGGATGATATTTATAATGAAGATATTTGTAAAGTTTCAGTTGTAGGCGTTGGAATGAAATCTCATGCTGGAGTAGCTGCTCTTGCTTTTTCAACAATGGCTAGTAATAATATAAATATAAATATGATTTCAACTTCAGAGATAAAAGTTTCTATGGTAATTAATGAAAAATATGCAGAACTAGCTGTTCGTGGTCTTCATGAAGCTTACGAGTTAGATAAGTAACTAGATTATGTCAGCTGAATTTGCACAATGGAGTTTAGATGCTATAAGAGATGAAGGTGCATCTCTAAGTTGGCTAGAAGAACAACGATTTGATTGGACTACCACTACATCCTTTGCATTAGAACAGATTTTGCAAGGTAAAACTATTATTCTTATAACTGATGAAAAAAGAAAATGGTTTGAAAACTATATATTAAGTACAATCAATAGTGAAAATTTAGATAGACCTCTTTTACCTATTATTAGCATAGATGGCATCTATAGCCATTATAATAATATTGAGGGGGGTGATATGATAGATTTAGTTGATGATATGCTTTCTCTATCTTATAAAGATAATTATTTTATTTGGTATATTGGAAGGGGTGATGATAAGCGTTCTGATATGGCAAAAAGAAGATCAAATAGTTATTTTTGGGTTTTTGATGAAGATTTGCCAAATGCTTTTCCATTAAAATCTTACGATAAATTATTAGATATAAAACTTATCCAACTTTACAAGCTTTTTGACGCTTCATTAAATTCAGCAATGTTTGGAGAGGTTGATGTCGTCTCCACTTGATAGAAAATCTTATATACTGATTTCTACAGAGTTTGAAGAGGTATTTAAAAAACTTCTATTAGAACTAAAGCCTAGTAGAGTTGTTGGATTTATAGAAGATAGCTTTAAACTAGAACATGCAAAAGCTGTTGTAGCTGAATCATATATAAGTGAAGAAATAGTAAAATATATAGTTTTAGCTGGTAATTCATTTACAACAGAGGCTCAAAACTCTCTTTTAAAAATATTAGAAGAACCACCCTCAAATATTAAATTTATAATAATTTCACCTACTAAATCTAATTTACTTCCTACTATTCGTTCAAGACTTCCTATACAAAAAGGTAAAAAAAATCATCTTTCATTAACTTGTGATTTGAATTTATTAAAGCTGGATTATGCAGAAGTTTTTACTTTTTTAAAACAAAATACAAGAGTAAAAAAGAGTGAAGCAAAAGAGTTAGTAGAAGCACTTTATTATAGAGCTACAGTTATAGATAAACTTATTTTAAATGAGGTACAGTTAAATAATTTTGATAAAGCATACAGGCTTTTAGAATTAAACTCTCGTCCACAAAGTGTTTTATCGATGCTTGTTATGAGTTTTGTAAGATAAGGATATAGATGCAGGTTGAAAAACTTTCAAAAGATATAGATTCACAAAAATATTTAAAAGCCTTAGGTGTAGATGCTGGTGGGATAAAAATACTTTCTTCTAAAATTAATCATCATATTATTTATATAAGAGAGATTCATTTTGGTGGTGCAAATATTTTGAAACAAGATGCACTCTCTGTTGGTGCTGATTTGGCAGTTCCAAGAGGAACAGTAATTGGTTCTACAAAATATGTAGATTGCATTTTAATAGCTACTCAAAGAGAATTAGAAATATTATCTAAAAAAGAGTTAGCTCAACCATTTGGCTTAAAAGAATTAGCAAAAAAGTTTCAAAATATTATAGAGATTGATAAGCCAAAAGATATAGAGATAATGGGTGTAATAAATGCTAATGATGATAGTTTTTTTAGTGCTTCAAGATTTCAAAATACAAATGCTATAGATAAAATACAACAGATGTGTGAAGATGGTGCTTCTATCATAGATATTGGTGGTGTTTCATCAAGACCAAATGCTCCAATAGTTAGTGCATCAGATGAGTTACAAAGAGTAAAACCTATACTAGATGCGATTAAAGAAAATAGATTATATGAAAAAGTGAAATTTAGTATTGATAGCTATACTCCATCAGTTATTTCTTATGCACTTGAAAGTGGTTTTAAAATAGTAAATGATATAACAGGTTTGAGTGATGATGAAGTTTGTAAGCTATGTGCATCTTATGATGCAACAGCTGTAATTATGCATATGCAAGGAACACCACAAACTATGCAGATAGCTCCAAAATATGAAAATATTTTAAGTGACTTATATGATTTTTTAGATTTAAGAGTTCAAAAGGCTGAATCTTTTGGAGTAAAAGATATAGTTTTAGATATAGGGATAGGTTTTGGAAAATCATTGCAAAATAATTTATATCTTATTAAGCATCTTGAACATTTTTTATTACTAAATAAACCTCTTTTAGTTGGAGCTTCTAGAAAATCAATGATTGATGAAATATCTCCAAGTAAAGTTGAAGATAGATTAGCAGGGACACTAGCTTTGCATTTAGAAGCTATGAGAAATGGTGCTTCTATACTAAGAGTACATGATGTAAAAGAGCATGCTCAAGCTATAAAAATTGCTCAAGCATTTTTATAGTTATTTAATATAAGCCTTTATAATTTCTTGACGATTTAAAGGTTTATCTCTTCTATCTGTTTTTACACTATTTAGTTTATTTATCGTTACCATTGAATCTTTTGTCGCTTGACCAAAAATTGTATGCCTACCGTTTAACCAAGATGTTCTAGCCGTAGTTATAAAAAACTGACTTCCATTTGTATTTCTACCAGCATTAGCCATAGCTAAAATACCAACTTTATTAAATGTCAAATTTTTATATTCATCTTTAAATGGTTTTCCCCATATACTTTTTCCACCACGACCTGTCTCAGTTGGATCACCACCTTGAATCATAAAGTTTTTGATTATTCTATGAAAAGCTATTTTATTATAATATCCATTTTTCACATGTGTCACAAAGTTTTCAACTGTTTTTGGAGCTACATCTGGATATAGTTCCAATTCTATATTACCTGAAGTTGTTTCAAGTATAACTCTTGGATTCTCATTTGCATTTAAGCTAAGTGACAACAATAATGTTACTATTAGTAGTATTTTTTTCATTTTATTCCTCTTCAAAATTTAAGCATACAGAATTTATGCAGTATCTAAGTCCAGTAGGTTCAGGACCATCAGGGAAGAGATGCCCTAAGTGTGAATCACAATTAGAACATATAACTTCTACTCTCGTCATACCATGGGATGTGTCTTTTATCTCTGTGATAGCATCTTCAACACTTTCATAATAGCTAGGCCACCCTGTCCCAGAATTGAATTTACTATATGATTCAAAAAGTGGTTTATCACAACATATACATTTATATACACCATTTTCATTATGCTCATAATATTTTCCAGAAAATGGTGCTTCCGTACCGTTTTGCCTACAAACATAAAAAGCTTCAGAAGTTAGTTTTTTTTTGTACTCTTGTTCAGTTTTATTCAAAATTATTCCTCATCATATCTATTTTATCACACTCATCTTCATATAAAATATGAACACTTTCATCGCATAAATTAAAAGCATACTTTAGTTTGTCAATAGATATTAAACATATATCTAACAATATGACATGCTTAGCTTTAAGTTCATTTATATTTGAATATTCACATAAAAGTAAGTCATTTTCTATTTGATATAAAAAATTAACTGAATTATCAAGTATGAGAGCTTTGCTCTGAATAAAATGTTCTAAGTCATCTCGTAGTTTTTTTCTACTTAGATTATTACTTACTACTAAAATATCATTTGGAGAATTTTCTTTTAGTAATTTAGATATTTTTAACAAAGCTAATGCATGTGTATTGCCTTGTTGAAAAATAACTTCTTTTTTAGTTTTAAAGCTTTTAGATAAATCATAAAGTGCATCTGATTTATCTTTAGGATTTATCAAAACCAATGAAGAATTTTTTTGTTTACGCTTTATATACTCAATATACTCATCATCAAATTGATAAGCATCATCACACATAACTAAATCAACACTTTTAAACTCTTTTTGTATAATGATTTTCAATGAATTAAGATCTACCTTTACAAGTGAATTTTTGATAGTATCTAATAGTTTCTTTTTAATAATATGACAAGATAATATAGTTGGTTTTATTACAACAATTTTAAAGTTTGGATTTTTAACCAATTCTAAAATTATTTTCAAAATCATAGCATTAGTTTTTCCACTTCCACTTGCTCCAATCAATTTTTGATGTTTCTCAATTTTTGAATCAATAAAAAAAGATTGTTCTTTAGTAGTTAAGCTAAATTTTCCATTATCCTTTAAAATAGAATGTTGTATAAGTAAATTAGCCATTAAACTAGCAATATCTGGTAATCCTTCAGCAGTTTTATCATAATTATGTAGCTTATGAAGTATCTCATTATCTGTAGAGTCATTAAATAATACATTTTTTTCAGGAAGTAACTCTTTAAATGAATCATTTAAATGCTTATATTCATAAGTATTTAAATTTTCCATTATGAGATAATTAAGTATAGGAATATTTTTATTATTTGTAACTTCTTGAAGTTTTTGTCTTAAAAAAGTATGTGTTTTTTCAAATGATAATGAATTTTCATTCGATTCTTGATTGCTTGCTTTATGTATAGTAGAATTTTTCAAATCATCATAAGACCAATCTTTGTATTCAAATAGAAATATACCGTGTTTGACATCTAAAATAAGAAGTGGAATAAAAAAACTTTTTGAATGATGATAAATAGTTACATTTTCATATAACAAAAGATTGTTTTTTTCTACTAAATCTTTAATTCTTCTATTGAGCATAGAGTTTGGTGATGTTAAAGTAGATTTATTTTTTTTAAAAAAGGATGTTATAGATGATAGAATCATATAGTTTTATAGTTATATCTAAAAAACCTTACCGCAAGAAGCGGAAAAAGGCTAATAGTTATTTTCCAGCTGCAACGCGGTCTTTTAGACCTTTACCAGCTTTAAATTTAGGAACCATTTTATCTTGAGTTGTATATGTTTTATCAGTACCAGGTACTTTACCACTTTTACCTTTTTGTAAAACAGCATTAAAACTACCAAAACCAACTAAAGAGATGTCCTCTTTTTTTACAAGTGCCACTGTTATAGCCTCTGTAAACGCTTTAATAGCTGCTTCAGCTTCTACTTTAGTTTTATAGCTACCACTTTCTTGTACTAATTCAACAAATTCTGCTTTATTCATGAGATACCCTCTTGGTTTAAATTCCTGAATTACAGATACATATAGTATGCAGATAATTCAGATATAGACACTTTATAATTTATTCGCTTAAATATATATAAAATCAACTCTTTTTAGTCCATAAATAGCCACTTCTGAGAGATTTAGAATTAATTTAATACTTCAATAAATCACTATAGTCATATTTTGAAAAATCTAAATATATTTTTCCATTTTGCTGTATGATTCTTATATCGCTATTACATATTTTTTTAAATTTTTCTTTGATTTTTTTTCTTTGTTTAGGAGTTAAGTCTAAAGTTTTTAAATATTTTTTTAGTTCAACAAATTCTGTATTTTCCTCTTTTTTTTCATTTGTTATCTCAAATGTTTGAACATCATGTATCTTTTCTTGTTTATTTTCTAACATTATTTTTGTATTTATAAGTTCCAATACATTTTTTAATTGCTTATCCCTATCCGTATAGATAGTTTCAATTTTATTTTTTTCATTAATGAGCATTTGTTCCTTATCATCTACTAGCTTATCTATTTTTTTTTCTAATTGCTCAATTTTATTTTTTAGTAGATGATTTTCTTTCTGATATAGCTCAATAACCATACTAACAGTTACTTTGGCACTTTTAACTAATATATATTCCACATTGTTTTCAATGATAGATTTTATTTTTTTTTCTTTTATTTTTAAATTTACACTCTCTTTAGTCATATTGAATTTTTTAGAGTATTCATCAATTGTAAGTTTCAATATCTTTCCTTCTTTATGCTTAACTATGGATTTTCCCATTTTAGCATAATCTTAGTAACATCAATTGCTAAAGTTCTTTTAAATAATATTTATAATAGAATGGCGTTATATTAAGATTATAATTTAGGATTTGACTATGAGTAAAGGTATTTTAGATATTGTTGAGCCAGGTGTTCTTTTTGGGGAAGATGTAGAAAAAGTTTATCAATACGCAAAAGAAAATAAGTTTGCAATCCCTGCTATAAATGTAGTAGGAACTGATTCTGTTAATGCTATTTTAGAAGCTGCTGCAAAAGTAAAGTCCCCTGTAATAATTCAGTTTAGTAATGGTGGTGCTTCGTACTATGCTGGTAAAGGGTTGAATAATGCAGATGAAAGAGCTGCTATAATTGGTGCTATTAGTGGAGCTTTACATGTTCAAATGATGGCAGTAGCCTATGAAGTACCAGTTATTTTACACACAGACCATGCTTCTAAAAAGCTTCTTCCATGGATAGATGCTTTACTTGAAGCTGGTGAGGGTCATTATGCATCACATGGTAGAGCTTTATTTTCTTCACATATGTTAGACCTTTCTGAAGAACCTTTAGAAGAAAATATCTCTACTTGTAAAGCATATTTAGAAAGAATGTCTAAAATTGGTATGAGCATAGAGATAGAACTTGGTTGTACTGGTGGGGAAGAAGATGGTGTTGATAATATAAATATTGATAATTCTCTTCTATATACTCAACCAGAAGATGTTGCATTGGCTTATGAAGAGTTAAGTGAAGTATCTCCACATTTTACTATTGCTGCATCGTTTGGAAATGTTCATGGTGTTTATAAACCGGGGAATGTTCAATTAACTCCAAAAATTTTAGATAACTCTCAAAAATATATAGAAGAAAAATTTGGTACTGATGCTAAACCTGTAAATTTTGTATTTCATGGTGGTTCTGGTTCATCTATAGAAGAGATTCGTGAAGCTATAGATTATGGTGTTATCAAAATGAATATTGATACAGATACTCAATGGGCAACTTGGGAAGGTGTTAAGGCATATCATGAAAAATACAATGATTATCTTCAAGCCCAAATTGGAAATCCAGATGGTGATGACAAACCAAATAAAAAATATTATGACCCAAGAAAATGGCTAAGAGCTGGTCAAGAAACTTTAATAGAAAGAGCAAAAGTTGCTTTTAGTGACTTAAATGCATTAAATAAAAACTAAGGTTAATCCTTAGTTTTATTATAAATATCTTTTATTGAATTTATATCTTCGTTTTCTACATAGTATTTATTTAATAGTTGGTTTAATCTATTATGATTAAATCTCCAAAAATGTTTACTATCGAAATTTTCATCTTCTAGCATTTTTATATATAAAATTCCAGCTTCTAAATCACCGTTATTTTCTTTTATAACTTTTATCATTAAATTTATAAGTTCATTATGTGAATCTTGAGTTGTATCATCATCTTTTAGTTCTTTATTTGGTAAAAATGCATATATTTTCCAAATGCTAACTATTAGAAGAATGATAAAAGATATCATCATCCATGTTGATGTATTTAGTTCCATATTTTTTCCTTTGGGTAATTTTGATAGAATTATACTATGAATGATAAAGTATTTACAAAACCAATTAAAAAACAATTTGAGTTTGATGAAGAAGTAGCAGCAGTTTTTGATGATATGCTTGCTCGTAGTGTTCCTTTTTATGAAGAGAGTCAAAAAATCACAGAGTTCTTTGTACATAAAAATTTAAAAAAAGGTGGGGTAGTTTATGATTTAGGTTGCTCAACAGCATCTTTACTTATAAATATAAATAGAAAGTTAGAGTTTGATGCAAATCTAATAGGGCTTGATAATTCAGAAGCAATGCTTACTCGTGCTAGAAAAAAATGTGAAGCCTTTGGAGCAAATATAAAGTTAGAAAATGCTGATATATTAAATTATGCTTATCAAGAAGCTGATGTTTTTATCAGTAACTATACTTTACAGTTTATTCGTCCCTTAGTTAGAGAAGAATTGATTAATAAAATCTCAGAGAGTACAAAACAAGATGGTATTTTTATATTTAGCGAAAAAGTAATATCACACCATTCTAAATTAAATAAAGATTTGATTGAGTGTTACTATGACTTTAAAAAAACACAAGGTTATTCAGAATATGAAATTATGCAAAAACGGGAAGCTTTGGAAAATGTTTTAGTACCATATAGTGAAGATGAAAATATAAAAATGGCACTAAACTGTGGATTTTCACATTGCGAAGTTATATTTAGATGGGCAAACTTTGCAACTTTTTTAGCTATTAAATAAAATTACCAAACATTTTTATTTACAGGTACAATTTTTTTAGGCAATATTATATTTTTTATATCTATTGCATTTTGTTCCATCTCTTTATATGTAATCACATCATCTTTACCACACTCTTTGTGGTAATAGCCTTGTAAATCATAATACTCTTCACATTCACTATAATATTTGAGTGAAACACCATGTTTGTTTACACATCCACTAAAAAAAAGAGCTGTTAAACTTAATAATAAAATTTTAATCATACTTTAAATGTCTCCTTAGTTTTACAATACTCAGTTAAAAAGCATTTTTCACAATCTGGATTTTTAGCTTTACATATATAGCGACCAAAAAGTACCATCCCTTGATGCAAGGCATGAAGATTATTTTTAAATTTTTTAACAAGTGTAGCTTCTGTTTTGATAGCGGTTTTATCATCACTTAAACCTAAACGGTGAGAAACTCTAAATACATGAGTATCTACTGCCATAAGATTTGCACCTGTGTATTCTATCATGACTACATTTGCTGTTTTTTGCCCAACACCAGCTAAGGATTGTAACTCTTTTTCGTTCATCGGAATTTCTCCATCATAAACTTCTACAACTCTTTTTGCCATCTTTAAAAGATTTTTTGCTTTGTTATTAAAAAATGAACAACTATTTATAAGTTTTTTTACATCGTTAATCTCAGCATCTGCCAATTCATAAACAGATGGATAGTTTTCAAAAAGTTGTGGTGTTAAAATATTTACTCGTTTATCAGTACATTGAGCTGAAAGAGATACAGCTATAACTAATTCATAGGCATTTTTATAATCCAACTCCGTTACTGCTTCATCATATCTTTGGACAAATAATTGGTGAATTTCTTGAATTTCTTTTTTTGTTGCTTTTTTCATAAGTGAATTTTAC
>JAYEHQ010000008.1:0-6328 GCA_034659595.1 Campylobacterota bacterium | reverse complement strand
GGAGTTACTATAGATAAAGATAAATTGTAAATTTTGATATAATAAGAAAAAAATAAATAAGGTTATAAAATGTCAACTTATATTTTCGGTCATACTAGTCCAGATAGTGATTCTATAGTTGGAGCGATGGCTCTTTCATATCTTAAAAATCAACTAGGTGAAGATACAATTCCTACGCGTCAAGGAGATATTTCTGCAGAGACTGAATTTATCTTAAATAAATTTAATGGACAAATTCCTGAATTAAAAACTTCAGTAGCTGGTGAAAATGTTTATCTTGTAGATTTTTCAGATAAGGCACAAGCACCAAAAGATATAATGGAAGCTACTATTTTAGGGATAGTTGATCATCATAAATTAGGGGACTTGACAACTTCAACACCATTAGAGTGTTGGATAAGACCTATAGGATGTTCAAATACAGTAATAAAAGAGATGTTTGATTATTATAGTGTTGATATTCCTAAAGATTTAGCGGGTATGATGATGTGTGCGATTTTAAGTGATACAGCAATCTTTAAATCACCAACTTGTACAAAAATAGATACTAAAATCGTAAAAGAATTGGCTCAAATAGCTGGTATAGAAGATTATAAAACTCTTGCTATGGATATGTTTATAGCAAAATCAGCAGTAGATGGTGCATCTGCTAGAAACCTTAATACAAGAGATTATAAACAGTTTGAAATGAATGGTACGGTAGTTGGTGTAAATCAACTAGAGATGGTAGATATATCGGTGTTAGAATTAAGACATGATGAGATTTTAGAAGATATGCAAAAGATAAAAGAGGAAGAGGGACTTCATACTATTTTGGTTCTTTTAACAGACATCATGAAAGAGGGTTCTTTACTTTTATGTGTAAGTGATGATGCATCTAAAATTGAAAAAGCATTTGATACAAAATTAGAAAATTCACAAGTTTGGCTTGATGGTGTTTTAAGTCGTAAAAAGCAAGTTATACCTTTTGTTCAACCTCAGTTTTGATATTATAGAGGCAGGGGCTTTTAGTCCCTACAACCCCCTAAAGATATAAAAAGTAAATTAAAATTCAAACCCACCTGTATCACCTTTAGACATAGAGTTATAAACAGATTTTACATAGCTATCTCTAAGTTCACAAGTTAGATATTTTTCACAGATGCTACAACTTTTTATAGCTTTAGCATCTTGACACTCTTTAAGCTTTTTTACCATTTCATCAAGGTGTAATTCAAACTTATCTCTTGATTTAGTTTCTTGCATATACTTCTTTTACTCTTGCTATTTCGTATTTAGATCCAAAAAAACATGGTGAAGTATCATGTATATGTGCATGGTCAAGTTCCATTAAGTTATTTTTACCATCAATTGCTTCACCACCAGCAATCTGATATATAAATGCAAAAGGAAATACTTCAAAAAGTTTTCTTAATTTTCCATCTGGTTTGTCACTTGTAGCAGGGTAACTAAATAAACCTCCACCTTTTAAAAGAAGTTGGTGTAAATCAGGAACCATTCCTCCAGAATATCTTAAACGATAACCCTCAGCAAAAAAACTATCTACCATCTCTTTATGATATGGCATCCAGTTTTGTTGAGTCCCACCTGGTGCATTTAGTTTACCCTTTTCATTTAGTTTTATCTCTTTTACAAATTCAAATTCATCATTTTGAAGTAGATACATTTTTGTTTTGTTATGAGCAAAAACCATTTCAACTCTCGGTCCAAAAACAACATAACACGATGCAACCATATTTTTTGCACCAAAAGCATTTTCATAGATTCCAAAGATAGAACCAACACTTAGATTAACATCTACTAAAGATGAACCATCAAGTGGGTCGTAAGCTATAAAATATTTTCCATCATCATGAAGTTTCATCTCATGCGCTTTCTCTTCACTAGCAATAGTGTGTATAGATGCTACTTGAGAAAATTCCTCTTCAATAATCATATCACATTGAATATCAAGTTGTAGTTGAGTTTCACCAGAAGAGTTTTCTTGCTGTGAATAACCTATATCCTTTACATCTATCGCTTTTTTAATTCTTTTTGCAGTTTTTTGAATTGCTGTAAATATATCATTCATTTTATACTTCCTTTGCATTATTTAATATCCAAGATATTATACTATCTGGATCATTCAAATCTAAAATATCTATACCATTTGGTATTTCGTATTCACTAACATTAATACTATTATCTATTGCTAATGCATCCATGTATTTAAAATAATCTTTATCAAGAGAGTTTCTAAAAACACTAATGCGAGGTAATGGTAAATTTTTAAGACCTTCGACAAGTAAGATGTCAAATTTATCAAAAAGTCTTATCATTTCGTCTAAATCTTTATTTCGTTTAGAAAAATAAGTTGTACGGGTAGGGGAGGTAACAATTACTTCAGCACCAGTATCACTAAATTTAAAGCTATCTTTACCAGCCACATCAAATCTTGCTTTATCACTTGGATCATGCTTAATTATAGCTACTTCTTTAGAATACTCATGTATAAGTTTTCTAGCTACTTTTAGGATGAGTGTTGTTTTTCCACTATTTGATGGACCTGTAAATGCAATCGCTAATCTTTTATTCACTT
This sequence comes from Campylobacterota bacterium, assembly GCA_034659595.1. Lineage (GTDB taxonomy): Bacteria > Campylobacterota > Campylobacteria > Campylobacterales > Sulfurimonadaceae > Sulfurimonas. The sequence goes on along the minus strand of JAYEHQ010000008.1, from coordinate 3,750 downwards.
TTAAATCTTTAATAATAAATTTTGATGATTATACAAAAGAGTGTTTAAAAGGCTGTTTAATCTGATATAATTCATTTATGAAATATATTATAATTACATTAATTTCCATATTATTTTTTAATGGATGCTCCAAAAATAATGCCTTTGACGATTTTGATTTAGATGCAACACAAGAACTAAGCATAAATTCTCTACAAACTTCTAAGATTAAAAATGGATATGAAATAGATGGTATTTTTTCTGCAATTTATCTAAATAAAATATATCCAAAACTTTTTAATAATAATGAATATTTTTTTGTATATTATTATATGAAGTCAGATATAGAGAGTGTAACTTTAAAAATAAATGGAAGTAAGCCCATTAAGATTAAAAAATTACCAGCTAAAAATAGATTTTCAAATTTAGCTGGTATAGAAAATGAATGGAATAATTATTATCTTGTTGCCTTTAAAAAGCAAGAAAAAGATACTATTAATCTTGTTCTCGAAAACGGTCCGTATGTTTCGGATTTATTAGTTTATCAAAAAGAGTAATAATAGAGACTTCTTCTCCTAAAATTCTTTTATACATAACATAGTTAGCTAAAACTTTTTTACCATACTCTCTTGATTCGGTATTAGCCATTAGTTCCATACTTAAAAATGGTTCATGTTTACCACTACTAAATTTACCAGTTGATAAAAGATGTCTTTTTAAAAACCCCATACCACCATTATATGCATAAGCCATAAAAAGTGGATGGTACAATGATTTTTCCATCCATTTTAGATGTTTTAAAGCATATTTTAAATTATTTTTAGGGATAAACATCTCATTATATGTTATCTCTTCTTTAAAATCTTTTGCTAGTGCATCTACTAAAAAAGGCATTAACTGCATCAAACCTAAAGCAAAAGACCTTGATAATGCAGCTGGGATAAAGTTACTTTCTTGTCTCATAAGTGCATAAACTAAAGCTTTTTTATCATTAGTTAATTCTTTTAGGTGTTCATCATAAGGCATAACAAAACCATGGATATTATATTTATATGCTTTTTCAAGTATAAATGTTTTAACTGGTATCATATTATCTTGAGAATAGTTTTCTGCTAAATCAAAAAGTTGATTTTTTGGTGTGTCTTTTATCTCTTTTTTGATTTCATTCCAAATAAATGGATCAAAAATAGTTTTACTAGAATCAAAAAAACCAGTTTTCACTGTTGTAAAATAATTTTTTTGTTTTTTATCACTTAATTCATAAGCATATAATGTATAAATATTTATATCTGACGAGGCTAAAAGTTTTTTTAGATATTTATCTTTTTTTGTAGTCTTATATAACCAAAAAAGATTTTTATCTTTATCTATTTTTTTCTTTGCTTTTTTATAAGATAATTCAAAAAATTCAATTGATTTATTTTCTTGTTTATATCTTAAATGATTTAATGCTAGAAAAAAGATTGTTTGAGAATTTAGATTTTTAGTTTCTAAATTTAAAAGTGATATTTGTAGTTTACCTAATTTATCATCATTTACCACATGCTTAACAAATTTAGATATTCTCCAAGAGGTTGAAAGTGAATTAATAAGTTTTTTATCTAAATCTATATTTAGATTCTTTCTGCGAAAAGTTCTACTTCTATTAAAAAAAGATAAAGTTGCTTCGGGAGTATATTTTATATAAGTTTTTGAAGAATAAGGTTCATCAAAAAGTTGAAGAATCTCTTTGCTTTTTTTAAGTTTTAGTTTTGATAAAAGTTTTTTTCGCTTATGTTTAGTAAGTTTTAAAGCTTTTGTTAAACTATATGCAGATTTAAAACATTTATACTCTTTTATATCAAATAAATTTGTTTTTTTCTGACAAGATAATTTCTTTAAAATATCTATATTTTTCGTTTTTTTGATATAACGATTATATATTTTATAATCATTTCCAGTTACTTGTTTATATGCCTTATCAGCTTGTGTTGGGGTGATGTCTTGTTTTAGATATTGCCAAATAAGGAAATTTTTTGCACGACCAGATTCTTTAGAATTGATATATTCTAAAGTAATTTCTTTCTTATCTGCATTTCTAGAAGACATAGCATTTGCAGATAAAAAAATCAAACATAAAATTAAAAGATATTTAAACAAAATTAAAAATATCTCTTATATTGCATGTAGTAAAGAACTTAATATGACAATAACAATTTGTAAACCTATAACAATGATTAATGGAGCTAAATCCATCCCACCTATATCTGTTTTAACGAATCTTCTTACCATTTCATAAGCTGGATTTGTAATTCTATACAAAAATTGAACTATAGGATTATATGGATCAGGATTAACAAAGCTTAACAGTGCTGCAATTATAATAACCCATATATAAACATTTATAAGACTAATAGCGATAGAACCAAGACCTTGAAATATTTCGATTAATATACTCATTTTACAATTCCACCTATATAATTTTTAAGATATTTATATATCTTTTCAATATCTGGACCATCTCCAGTACCTGTTAAAATGAAATACAAAGATTTTTCTAAATCTTCATTCTTTAATTTTGATTCTTTTATAATATAATTTTTGAAATCATTATATTCATCAAAGTAGGGTGCATTTTTAATAGTTTCTACTATTATTTTAGATGTTTCTTGAAACTCTTTTGGTATCTCTTTTTTAGCAAAAATAGGTGCTATTTTATTTTTTAACTCTTTTGTAGTATCTACTTCTTCTAAATAAATACGGGCAAGTTCACCTATCTCTGTATCTGCAAAACCTACGAAACGAGATAACTCTTTAGCATCCATATTTTTAAGATGTTCTTTATTTATATGTTTTAATGTCTCAATATCGAATGGAGTAGGGCTTTTTGATATTTTTGATAAATCGAACCATTTTATAGCATCTTCAATAGAGAAAATTTCACAAGGTGTTTCATTATCCATTAAAAGTAAATAATTTGAAATAGCTGATGGTAAAAAACCTTCTTCTAAAAGTCCTTTAACACTAAAATCACCATTTAAGATAATTGGTAAATGAGCATAATCTATTTTTTTATCATATTTTAAAGCTGAGCGTATATGATTTTGTATAGGTGTATTATTTATATGCTCTTCACAACGAATAACTAAGGATATATTATTTAACATATCATCAATTGCACAAGAAAAATTATGCGTAGGAGTTTTATCTTGTGTCATTATTATAAAACTATCTATATCTTTAGATTTGAAATTAATTTCACCTTTAATATAATCATTAATAATTATATTTTCTTTGGGTTTTCTTAGTCTTATTCTAAAAGGGTTCATATTGTCTATTACAAGTTCATCAGGTAAATTAGCACATGCATCATCATATTGATAGGTTTCTCTCAATTTTTGTGCTTCATCACGCTTTTTTTCTAACCAATCATCTGAACAAAAGCAAGAAAAAGCTTTTTTCTCATGTACTAATTGTAAAGCCATCGCTGAATGAAAACGAATATTTTGACTTTGATAAATTACTTGAGAATATTTTATACCAAATAAATCTAAAGTATCTAAAATTTCTTGGTCTTTTGAATCTATATTTTTTTCTTTATCTGTATCTTCAATCCTAACGATTAAATCTTCTTTTTGTTGTTGTGATACAATATAGTTAAATAGGGCGACACGAAGGTTACCTATACTCATATCACCAGTTGGACTTGTAGCAAATCTTAACATTAAAGTTCCTATGAAAATTTTTTAAATTCTATCTAAAGTTTGTTAATAGTAAGTTTAGTTTTTGAAA
>JAYEHQ010000007.1:21177-25848 GCA_034659595.1 Campylobacterota bacterium | reverse complement strand
ATTCCCATTGAAACGAATCTTCCCAGCAAAAACAAAGAATCATTCCTATTTAGGGCTTTGGAATATGAGGATTTGAAAGCTTTAGGGGTAGATATAGTTGGTGGAAATGTTAGAGTTTGATACTAAATGACATTTTTAAATATAGATTTAAAGTAAATTTTTGTTAGTATTAGTAAAAAATTAAAGAGAATTTATGAGCAAAATAGAACCTATATATTTAAAAGATTATAAAAAACCAGATTTTAGTATCAAAAGTGTAAATCTTTCGTTTGATTTGTTTGAAGAGTATGCTGTAGTTACTAATGTAATGCAAATTAAAAAAGAAACAGATGTTAAAAATATCATTTTAGATACGATTGATTTAGAACTTCAAGAGTTATGGCTAAATGATTTAAAACTTCAAGACATTCGTTATGTTTTAGGTGAAGAGAGTTTGAAAGTTACAAATGTTCCAAATGAATTTAGCCTAAAAATCATCAATAAAATCTACCCACAAAACAATACCGAACTAGAGGGACTTTATAAATCTGGTTCTATCTTTTGTACTCAAAATGAACCAGAGGGTTTTAGACGCATCACCCCTTACCTAGACCGTCCAGATGTTATGAGTGTATTTACTACTACAGTCATAGCAGATAAGCAAAAGTACCCTACTCTTTTAAGTAATGGTAATAAACACCAATGTCACGATTTTATGAACTCTCGCCATGGAACTACTTGGCATGACCCACATCCAAAACCTGCATATCTTTTTGCTTTAGTTGCTGGAGATTTGGGTTGTGTAAATGATGAATTTACAACTGCATCTGGTGAGGAGATAGAATTAAATATTTACTGCGACAAAGGTAATGAATCTAAATGTTCACACGCTATGAAATCTCTAAAAGAGTCTATGACTTGGGATGAAGAGAAATATGGACGAGAGTATGATTTAGAGATTTATAATATTGTAGCGGTAGATAGTTTTAACATGGGGGCGATGGAAAATAAAGGGTTAAATATTTTTAACTCTCACTATGTTTTAGCAGATGAAGATACAGCTACTGATGCTAACTTTATGGGTATTCAAGCAGTTATTGCTCATGAGTATTTTCATAACTGGACAGGTAATCGCATCACTTGTCGAGACTGGTTTCAACTTACTCTAAAAGAGGGTCTTACAGTTTTTCGTGACCAATGCTTCTCGGCGGATTTAAACTCAGCAGAGGTTCAACGCATCGAAGATGTAAAATCTCTACGAGAGAGACAATTTGTTGAAGATGCATCTCCCACTTCACACCCAATTCAACCAAAATCATATATATCTATGAATAACTTTTATACAGCTACTGTTTATGAAAAAGGTGCGGAAGTTATCCGAATGATACACACCCTTTTAGGTGAAGAGGCTTATAGAAAAGCAACAGATTTATACTTTGAAACATTTGATGGTCAAGCGGTAACTACAAAAGACTTTTTATGGGCTATGAGTGAAGCTAGTGGGATAGATTTAACTCAGTTTGAAAACTGGTATCACAAAAAAGGTACACCTGTTTTAAATGTTGAACAAACCTATGAAAATGAATCGTTGACATTGAAGTTTACTCAAGAAGATGATTTTTACTTTCCACTAAAAGTTGGGATTATAGATGCATCTGGTGAAGAGTTAAAAGATGAACTTTTAATAATAGATGCTAAAGAGAAAGTATTTATTTATGAAAATATATCTACTATGCCTATAGTATCTATAAATAGAGATTTTACAGCACCAATCATTGTTAAAGAGAAAGAGAAAGATTTTGCATTTTTGATGAAGTATGATAAAAATAGTTTTAACAGATATGAAGCTACTCAAAACTTTGCTATGCAAACTATAGAGAAGATTATGCAAGGTGAAGATATAGATGCTGAGTTTATAGATGCTTATGGGTATCTTTTAGACTTAGATATAAACAATTCATATAAAGCATTACTTTTAGAATTGCCTAGTGTATCTAGTATTATGCAACGACAAGAAGTTATTGATTTTGAACCGATATATGACGCAAAAGAGAAACTTTCAAGACATATTGCTTCTAAATATGAAGATAAACTTTTAGAGATATATAACACTTTTCATGATGTGAGTATTTCAAGCCGTGCTATGAAAAATAGAGTTTTAAGAATTTTATCTGCATCTGAAAATGAAACAGTTATAGAACTTGCACAAAAACAATACAAAGATTCAAGCACAATGACACAAAGAATAGTAGCTTTAGATGTTTTAGAAAATATATCTACTATAGATGCAAAAGATGAATTAAATAATTTTTATGAACGATATAAAAATGATACTTTAGTTATGAATAAATATTTTGCAATACTTGCATCATCAAGCATAGATGGCGTTTTAGATAGAGTTCAAAAACTACAAAAAGATGAAGCTTATGATGAAAAAGTTCCAAATCTTGTTCGTTCTTTGATTGGAAGTTTTGCAAGAAACTATAAATATTTTCATGCTAAAGATGGAAGTGGTTACAAGTTTATAGCTGATAAAATTATAGCTATAGATACTATAAATGCACAAATGGCTTCAGGACTTGCTGGAGCATTTAAAGTATATAATAAAATGAACTTAGCAAATAAAAAATTAATGAAATTAGAGTTACAACGGATAGTTTCTACTGAGTCACTTAGTAAAAATACTTATGAAATAGTGAATAAAATTTTATAATATATGTCAAAAATAATTAATAAACTTTTTTACATAACATCTATGCTATTTCTTATCTCTATAATCTCTTTTTTAGCAATTCATTCTGCACCAAATAGTTTTTTTAGTGCAGGTGAATTAAATCCAAATATGACAAAAGAGACTCTCCAACAGTTAAAAGCTGTCTATGGTTTAGATAAATCTTTGATGCACCAATATATTGACTGGGTGAAAAATATTTTAACTCTGAATTTTGGAGTATCATTTGTAAGTGGTCAAGATGTAAGTTCTGAGATACTAAAAAGATTGCCTGTAACTTTAACAATGAATATTATTGCCCTTGTAGTTGTATTTATACTATCGCTATATCTTGGTGTAAAATCAGCACTAAATTATAATAAAAAAACTGATTATATTATCCGTCAAATATCTTTAGTTTCCTTTTCGATGCCATCATTTTATTTGGCTCTTATACTCATCATATTTTTTAGTGTAAATTTAGATATTTTCCCCATCTCTGGACTTCATTCTATAGAGGAAAAAACAGGACTAGCTAACTACTTAGATATGGCTTGGCATCTAGTCTTACCAGTAGGTGTTATGATATTTGTAGGTCTTGGAAGTATGATAATATATGTCCGTTCACTTACTTTAGAGATTTTAAAAAGTGAGTATTACTATTTTGCATTATCTCGTGGTTTAGATAAAAAACAACTACTTCGCTTTTATATCGTGCCAAATCTATTACCACCTATCGTTACACTGTTAGGACTTTCCTTACCGGGACTTATCGGTGGTAGTGTGATACTAGAATCTATCTTTGGTATAGATGGAATGGGACAACTGTTTTTTATGTCAGCTTTAAGTCGTGATTATCCAATAATCATGGGAACTTTAATGATTACATCATTTTTAACACTACTTGGAAATATGTTAGCTGATATAATTCTTTTAAAATTAAATCCTTATATGAAAAGAGCATAAAACAATGTTCATAAAAGCAAACTACATAAATATAAAAAAAGAACTATTGTCCCGTCTTCTATTGTTATAGAAAATAATAAAATCATCTCTATTACTAAAATAGATGAAGAGTTAGAGAGTTATGTGTTAGCTGGTTTTATTGATGCACATATACATATAGAGAGTTCTATGTTAGCTCCATCTGAATTTGCACGACTTGCTGTTACTCATGGAACTGTAGCAACAGTATCAGACCCTCATGAGATAGCTAATGTTTTGGGTGTTAAAGGTGTTGAGTTTATGTTAGAAAATGCATCTGATGTAAATTTTAACTTTAATTTTGGTGCATCCCCTTGTGTCCCTGCGACTCCTTTTGAAACAAGTGGAGATTTTTTAAGTGCATCTGACATAAAAGAACTTTTTAAAAATCCACGAATAAATCATCTTAGTGAAGTTATGGCATTTCCAAGTGTTATAAATGGAGATGAAGAGATGATGGCAAAAATAAATATTGCAAAAGAGTTAAACTTACCTATAGATGGTCATGCTCCATACTTAAGTGGTGATGATTTAAAAAAATATATAGATGCTGGAATCACAACTGATATAGTGGTTGTGAAACGATAGAAGTTATTCAAGCTATAGACCATGAACTTATAACAAAAGAAAAAACATACCATATCCAAACAGATGGTATGTTTTGTGTAGATACAAAAGAAGATATTTTAAAAATAGCAGTAATAAATCGTTATGAGAGTAAAAAACCAGCGGTAGCATTTGTAAATGGATTTGGCTTAAAACAAGGAGCGATAGCATCTTGTGTAGCTCATGATTCACATAACATAGTAGTAGTTGGTTGTAGTGATAAAGAAATATCAGATGCAGTAAATCTTATAATATCTTCAAAAGGTGGCATAAGTGCTGTAAATGGTGACAACTCATTGCATCTGCCACTTGAAATAGCTGGGATTATAAGTTCCAATGATGCTTTTGAAGTAGCTTTAAAGTATGAAAAGTTAGATAAATTTTCAAAAGAG
>JAYEHQ010000007.1:0-21077 GCA_034659595.1 Campylobacterota bacterium | reverse complement strand
TAAGATAGATGAGTATAAAAGAGTTAAAACAGTTTTTGAAATGGCTAGAGATAAAAGTGATTTTGATAAAAAACACTCATCTTTAGCACCAAACAAAGGCATCGGAATGGCTCTATTTATGCATGGTGACAGTAGCATCTCGAACGGTTATGATAGTTGGTGAACTTTTAGCTCAAACAGCAAAAAAACTTCAAGATGATATTGGAAAATATAAGAATATAAATGAGTATAAAAATTTAGCAAAGAACTATACTAAAACAACTAAAAGATTTAGTTCAAAATATAAAAAACCAACCCATATAAAATGGGATGAAGATAAATTTTATGGCAATGGTTATGATGGTTATTCTCTTGGTTGTTATGTAGCTGAGATTGAGGTTGACCCAGTAACTTACCAAGTAAAAGTAACTGATTTTTACGCTTATCAAGATGTAGGAAAAGTTATAAATCCTATCTTAGCAGAGGGGCAAGTTGAGGGTGGAGTTGCACAAGGTATAGGTGAACTCCCTATGAACGGACCAGCGGTAGCTATTGCAAATGCTTTGGCAAATGCTTTGGACATAGAGTTTGATACTATCCCTATAACACCTGAAATTGTGGAGCAAAAATGCAGATAAAATGTAGTATAAATCATAAAGAGTATGTTTTAGATGTTGAACCAACATCAAGAGCTATAGATATTATAAGAGGTCTTAAAATCACATCTATTAAAGAGGGGTGTGGCGAGGGGGAATGTGGGGCTTGTTCCATATTTTTTAATGGTAAACTTATTAACTCTTGTCTTTTACTAGCTGTACAGATGCAAGATTCTAAAATTTTAACACTTGAAGGTTTATATGAAGAGACTGAGATAGTGCGTAAAAACTTTGAAAAAACTGGTGCTATCCAATGTGGTTTTTGCACCAGCGGTTTTATACTCCGTTCTTATGATTATATAAAGAATAATGGCGTTAAAGATGAAGCTATTTTAAAAGATGCTCTTGATGGTAATCTTTGTAGATGCACAGGTTATCAAAAGATAGTAGATGCTGTTATAAAGAGTATGAAATGATATACTTAAATGCAAAAAATCTAAAAAATGCCTTACTATTAAAAAAGAAACATCCAAACTTTTTTCCTCTTTGTGGCTCAAGTGATATATCTTTAAAACTGAGAAATAACTCCATAGATGGTATTATAGATATTTCGCATCTGAGTGAACTAAATTATATAGATAAAACTAAAAACACTATCACCATAGGAGCATCAACTACAATTAACTCACTCCTTGAAAATTCTGATATAAACAGATATATCCCCATATTAGCAGATGCATCTAAAGAGTTTGCATCACATCAAGTACGCAACATCGCATCTATTGGTGGAAATATAGCCAATGATTCACCTGTGGCAGATTTGATAGCACCTTTATTGGTCTTAGATGCAAAGGTAAATTTACTTTCAAGTAACACTAAACGAACTATTTTTTTACATGAACTTTTGATTGGTTTTAAATCTTTAGACTTAAACAACGAGATAATTATATCACTAGATATACCTATAAAAAAAGCTCAACACTACTATAGAAAAGTGGGTGCAAGAGCTAAACTAAATATTGCAAAATTGAGTTTAGCAATGATTAGAAATAAAGATGGCTTTTTCATAAGTGGAGCATCTCTTAATCCTTATGTAAAAAGATTTTCTAATCTTGAAACACTTTTAAATAGTGGTGAATTTAATGATGAACTTATAAAAATAGCGATAGATAAAGACATATCTCCATCTGGTTCATTTCGTTCAACTAAAGAGTATAGAAGTGCCGTTTTGTTTAACTTAGTTAAAGACGCATTAGGTAAGTTTGAATGAATATAGTTATTTTACTTGCAGGTGGAGAGTCTAGTCGTACTACAAATATGAAACAACTTTATAAAGTAGATGGTGAATACCTTATAAATAAACAGATAAAAATCATACAATCTTATGGTTATGAGGTTGTCGTAGTTTTAGGGCATGAGTATGAGAAAATAAAATCTGTTTTAGATAAAGATGTGAAAATTATAAGAAATTATAATTATCAACAAGGGATGTTTTCATCTGTAAAAACTGCTTTTAATCTGTTAGATGCTGATAAACTTATATTTTGTCATATAGACCGTCCTATAGTTGAAAAAGATATTTTTGAAGAACTGTTAAAAAGTGATGATGAGATAGTAACGACTTTTTACAATGGTAAAAAAGCACCGCCAATTATGATAAAATATTCTATGAAAAAAGAGCTATTGGACTCAAATATAAACCGCCTTGACTACTGGATAGAGAGTACAAATAAGGCATCTTATATAGAAGTAGATGATGAAAAAGTCCATTTTAATGCAAATACTGATGAAAAATTGAGGAGATATTTTGGTTAAACTATTTATTGGATTTTTAGTTTTATTAGCAGGTGTTGCATCAAGTACACAAGGTTTGTTTAATGGATATTGGAAAGATAAGATTGATTTAAAAACTATTCTCTTGGTTAACTCTTTAGTTGTATTTGCTTTTGTAACTGTTTTTTATCTTTTAACTTCAAGTGATGGAGTAAAATTTTCTTTTGATAAGATGAGTCCATCTATAGTAGTTGGTGGGATTTGTGGATTTTTTATCATACTAGTATTTGCTATATCTTTCCCCTCTATTGGGGCATTGGCTACATCTTTACTTTTTATTATTGCGTTTTTAATTACCTCTATGTTATATGATCATTTTGGTATATTAAATTTAACTCCAAGAACAATTAGTATTGAAAAAATTATTGGCATTATCTTAGTGATATTTGGAACTTTTTTATCTTTAAAAAGTTCTATTTAAAATCTAAAGTTTTATAATACCTCAACTCTATTTCTACCATTTTTCTTAGCCATATAAAGAGCATCATCACATCTTTTAAATATACTTTCTATCGTATCATTCTCTTTATACTGAGTTAAACCAAAACTTGCTGTAATTTTCCCAGCTGTTTCATGGTTATTTTCTTCTATTTTATCTTTTATTTTATTTGCAACGATTGTACCAATATCTACTTTTGTATTTCTAAAAAGTATTACAAACTCTTCCCCACCCCATCTAGCAAATATATCTGTTTCTCTTATATTGTTTTCTACTGTATGAGCCATTGTAATTAAAACTTCATCACCTATTAGATGCCCATAACTATCGTTAAAATCTTTAAATTTATCTATATCTATTATAGCTATAGTAAGTGGTTCTTTATATCTTTTGATTCGTTTTATCTCATTTTCAAATAATTCATCAAATTTATTTCTATTATAAACACCAGTTAACCCATCCTTATAAGCTTTATGATTGATTTTTATTAATTCTTTTCTCATTATAGTTACATCAGTTAGTGTAATCAAATAATTAGTTTCTAATTCAGATATACTTATTTTAAATGCTTTTGGTTTAAGGTTTTTATTTAATATCAATACTGTTCTATTTTTTTGTTTGGTTCTTTTAAAAAGAGATATAAATGATTCATTTTCTCTTAATAAGCCTTTATGTAGATAATTATCATCTTGTATAAAAATATCCAATATATTGTATTGATTTGAAAAATTAAAAAAGTTATCAAATTTTTGATTAGAGTGTATAATATTTTTAAAATCTGTTATAAACAAAATATTATCAGTGGCATTGATTATATTTTCTAGTATTTTATGCTCTTCCTTTATCTCTTTTCTAGCAAGTATTTGTTTTATTAAAAAATAGATGATTAAAATAGACATAAAAAATGTAACAATTCTAATTATTAGTTTATTTTGTAATACAGATTGAATAACCTCAGATTTTGTATATGAAACTACCCAAGCAACAGTTTCATTAGATATACTTTTTATTGGTAAAAATGAAACTACATATATATGATTTTCATGATTTGTAAATAAAGCAAACTCTTTATCCTCTTTCATTTTTTCGTATATTTCACTTTTAACATATTGTAATTGAATTGAATTTTGCTCTATACATTTTTTATATGTATGAGTTTTATTTAGATGTAACATAAAATTAGGTGATTCAGAGCTTACAACATATTTCATAGCCATATCATCTCTCTCCCAAAGTTTAGTGTTAAAAATATTCTTTTTTACTAAAAAATGGGTATGGATATTACTAATATTATTTAAGTACCATTGTAAACTTTCACTTGAAAAAGAGACTTCCATTGCTCCTATATATTCACCATTATCAAATATTGGAAATACATTTCTAAATCCATGAGTTACTCTTCCTTGAACAAATCCCCTTATTGCTTTCTTTGTTTGGCTTATATATTTATAATCTTCTCTAATATTTGTTAAATCATCTCCAAATTTACTAGGCTTGTGAACTCTTAAAAAAGATATATTATTTCTATCTACAAAGTGAATTTGCAATATCCCCTGTTTTTTGGCTGTAATATATTGTTCTTTTAATTGAGAATTTAATTTTAATCTATTTTTTGCCTGAATTTCTTCAGATTGATTGTATGATTTACTTAATAATTTCACTACATCAGTATTTCTAAGTATTGATTTATGTATAGCATACGATATATGTTTTTGAGATTCCAATAGTATCTTGTAGTTTGTTTGTATATTATTGATATTGCTTTTTAATATATTATTTGTTGTATTCTCTAAACTTTTTTGTGTAATAAAATATACAAATGTATTTATTGATAAAAAAATTATTGCTAAAAGTAATGTGTGTTTTAATTTCATAAAGTTATTATATCTGAACTATTGCTTTAAAACAATTTATTTCAATACATTTGAGCATCGTTTTTTTCATTCCATAATTGAAAAAGTTCAGCATTAACTTTATGCTCAATTTGCTTCAATACAACAACCCTATTTTTACCATTCATCATCTCATAAAAATGACTATCATCAAAACCACCTAAAGATGCATCATCTTTTGTTGCACCATAATATACAGTTTTAATTCTAGCCCAAAATATAGCACCCAAACACATTGGACAAGGCTCACAAGTTGTATATAATATACATCCTGATAAATCAAAATTATTTAATGCTTTTGATGCTTTTCTTATAGCATTAATCTCAGCATGAGCTGTTGGGTCTTTATCTTTTAACACTCTATTATGAGCCGAAGCAATTATTTTATCGTCTTTAATAATAACTGCTCCAAAAGGTCCACCATCATTAGACAGCATCCCTTTTGTAGCTTCACTATAAGCTATTTGCATCCATTTGTTCATATAAAACTTTCAAATATTGTATTAACTAAATAATTTATCATTTTGTATTTTATCTAAAATCTTAAGTATAATACATTTAAAATAAAGGTAAATCATGAAAATATGGATCTCTGATATTGAAGAAAAAGCTTACCGCTTAGTAAAACTAAATTGTGCAGAACATAGCGATTATAAATATATAGGTGATTTAGATGATAAAGAGATAAGGTCTTTACTTTTAGAATTACAAAATGATATTGATATAGAAAAAAACATCAAATTATTAAATTATTATGGATATTTGAACCTTTTTATAATTTCTAAAAAATAATTCATTCAATTAGCTTTTGAATTGTATATTTTGTGATAGAATTATATATATAAAAACTAAAATAGGAAATAACATGAATGAGAAAACAACATTAGAAAGATTAGATGATAAAGTTTCAGATATTTTACAAAAATATCGTAGTGCAAAAGAGGAAAATGAACTACTTATCTCAGAACTAACAACATTAAAAGCAGAAAAAGAGTTGAAAAGTCAAGAAATCACAAGACTAGAAGATGAAAATGCAATGAAAGATATGGAGATAGAAGAGATAGTTAAGAAAATAGAAAATATTTTGAGCTAATAACAAATGGGTAAAATAGGCTTATGTATAGGTGGCAGAACCTTTTATGTAAAGGTTGAAGATGAATTTTCTGTCTTTTTTGAACAAAAAATAAAAGAAGATTTTAATCTTGACAATAGTGATAATTTAAAAACTTTATTGAATGCGTATGTCAAAAAAAATCTTGAATTATATGAACAAGAAAAAAAAATGAATAGTATCTTAAAAAACTTAGATGAAAAACATAAGATTTAGGATACTATAAGTTAAAGGTGATATAATTTCATCCTCTCAACAAAGAGATGGTGTGCGCTCGTAGCTCAGCTGGATAGAGCACTGGTTTGCGGTACCAGCGGTCACATGTTCGAATCATGTCGGGCGCACCATTACTACACATATCGCGGAATAGAGCAGTTCGGTAGCTCGTCGGGCTCATAACCCGAAGGTCGCAAGTTCAAATCTTGCTTCCGCAACCAATATACACTTTTACATATCCCATTCACTAAATTTATCTTTCGAATGTTTATCTTTTTTATATCTACGAGCATTTTTATTTTTATCTAATAAATTTGAACTATGCAAAATTTCATTTTTAATAATATCTATCTCATCACTAGAATCTTTAAAAGCTATAATTTTTTTAATAAGTAACTCTAAATCTTTTAATTCACCTTTATAAAGTGCTACTGGTTCAACTCTATTTAAAAGTTTTATAGCATTATCAATCTTTTTTATATATCTTTGAATTGTCAAATCTTGTGTATTTGTTAAATAAGAGATGATACTTTTATGAAATCTTTCCAATGCCCTTATATATCTAAGTCTATTTGAATTGTCTATCGCTTTTTTAGATGCTGCCATTTTTTACCTATTATTTTTTTCTTGCTATTATACAGTTTAATTTGCATTTCTAAGGAGCTAATATTGCAAAAAATTATTATAACACTTCTATTTTTCTTAACAACACTTTCGGCTGAACTTATACATAAGTATCCAACACAAAAATTAATTGATTCTAAGCTACCTATAGTTGACATAAGAACACCAGCTGAATGGATAGAGACAGGTATTATAAAAGATGCTATCCCTATAATGTTTTTTAATGAACAGGGTAAATTTGATATAAATACATTTTTAACACAATTAAATAAAAAAGTTGATACTAGTAAAAAGTTTGCTATTATTTGTAGAACAGCGAGTAGAACAAAAATGGTAGGGGAATATTTATCAGGAGAGCTAAACTATAAAGTTACAAATTTACTTGGTGGTATGGTTTATGTAAAAGCTAAAAACCTTACAATAACTCCATATAAATATAAAAAAAGTAGATAGATGCCTTCGTTTATAAAGTTCTTATTTGCACTTATTATTAGACTTATTTTTGTTTTTAGTCTTATAGGATTATTTATATTTTTACTTTGGGGGACACTTTATCTTATCTTTTTATATTAATCTTACGCACTAATATTAAAGGTAGGACTGAAGTCCTACTTCCGATTTATTCTTAAATTTTCTCTCGGAAATGGGACTTATGTTCTATAATCCGCATTTATCTTTACATACTCATAACCTAAATCGCATCCAAAAGCTTTGAATTTTCCATTAGATACACCTAAATCACAACTAATTGTAAATGTACTTTGAGCCATAACTATTGCAGATTTTTTTTCCATCTCTTCATCAAAGTATAAATTTCCACTATCATATACACAATGTTCATCAAATGAAATTTTCAAAGTAGCTTCATCACATTCAGCTCCACTAGCTCCAACAGTTGAAGCTACCCTACCCCAGTTTGGATCTTCCCCGTACAGTGCTGTTTTCATAAGAAGAGAGTCTGATAGTGCTTTTGCTACTATCTCTGCTTCTCTATCATCTCTTGCACCAGTAATGTCATAAGTTACTAATTTTGTAGCACCCTCGCCATCTCTTACCATCTCTCTTGCTAAAAAAAGCATTATTTTATGAAGAGCATCTTTAAATGCATCAGCTTGATACGCACCACTTTTTGCATTACTTAAAAGCAAAACAGTATCATTAGTAGATGTATCTCCATCTACACTTGCTGCATTAAAAGTAGTTTTTGCAACTTCATCAAGATGTAATTGCATTTCAGACTTGTTTACATTAGCATCTGTTGTTATAAAACAAAGCATTGTAGCCATAGCAGGATTTATCATACCTGCACCTTTTGCTATTGCACCTATGTTAAAACTACTTCCATCATCTAACTTAACATTAAAAGATATTTGTTTATTGAAAGAATCTGTTGTCATAATAGCTTTAGATGCAGAGGTTGAATCTTTTTTAGTTAAATCAAAAAGTTTTGTACCATCGATAAGCTTTTGTTTTGGAACTCTTACGCCAATAACTCCAGTTGAACTCATAATAGGATTTTTTATATTTGTATTATTTTTATTAACTTCTTGTAAAATATCATCAATATCATCAATACCAGATTGTCCCGTCATTGCATTTGCATTTTTTGCATTTATAAGAATAAAGTTAGTTTTAAATTCACCCTTATTTCTAAAATGTCTTATTGGTGCAGCAGTCATTTTATTTGTTGTAAAAACAGATGCTACTTCACATTCAACATCTGAATATATAAATGCCATATCTTTTTGTTCATCTGCTTTAAGTCCAGCACTAACACCATCAGCGAAAAAACCATTACTCGCACAAACACCACCATCTATACTTACTATATTATACAAATTTTAATTCCTTTGGCTTTGTTCTTTTTCCTAAAATTTCTTTTGTTATTTTGATACCATTTTGTGTCCCAATAACTAATAATTTAGATTCACTAGTTACTAAAACATCACCTTTTGGCATAGAGTGAAATTTTCCATCTTTTTTTGTTATACCAATAACAGATACATTTGTTATTTGGCGAATATGAGCCTCTTTTAGTTTTTTCAAAACTACCCAGCTATATTTTGGAATTTCTATCTCTTGCATATCTAAAGGATTTTCATTTTTATATAAAAATTCTTCAAGTAAATTTTCCATATCTGGACGAGCTGCCATTGCACTTACTCGTTGAGCAGTAAGTTTTGTTGGTGAAACGACAGTATCTGAACCTAATTTTTTCAATTTTTCAACATCACTTATTGCTTCAGCAGCGGATATAACATAATAAGGTTTTGGCAAAAAATGTTCTTTTTCAAAAAGCCTTACAGAAGCGATGAGAGCAATATTATCTGCGATAGAATTAGATAGCGTTATAAGCCCTTTTGCTGAAGAAAGGTGAGCTTTTAACATTGATACTTCAGCGTGAGGTTCAGCTTCTAAGAAAGCTGGATACTTATGTTCAATAGCCCATTCATGAATCTCTGGTCTTGGATCAATTACAACAAAAGGGATATGATTTGCTCTTAATTGCTTTGTTACCTCTATAGTATAATCATTATGATAACAAACCACAAAATGTTTTTTTAAGCGTGCTATTTTATATAACATTCTTCGCTCCTTTAAAATTGCAACTATTGTTCCTCTATTTAATTCCGCTACTAATATACCAAGAGCACTAGAAAATGTAGCAAAACCAAATACAATAAGAGTAATAGTGAAAATTCTACCCGCATTTGAGACTTCTGAAATCTCTCCAAATCCAACAGTTGTAAAAGTAATACCAGATTGATATATAGCATCCATAAGTGTAAAATCATCAATGATGACATAACCTATCGTTCCTACTAACATTGCTAATACAGTTAATATAAGAGGTAGTCGAAACCCTTTAAGATAAGGGTAAACTTCAGGGAGAAGTTTTATATCGGGCTTGGGAGTTCTCTCCCAATGCATAAATTCTCGAATCCTATCTACAAGATTCAAAATATTTCCCTATTGTGCTTAAGAATTCTTCTTAAGAGTACGCAATTCTTTTGCACAAATTTTAATTTTTTTAGTAGTACCATCTTCTAAAGTTATACGAACTGTTCTTAGATTAGGTAAAAAACGACGCTTAGTTCTGTTTTTTGCATGAGAAACATTATTCCCACTCATAGGGCCTTTGCCACTAATAGCACATTTTCTTGCCATAATTAGCTTCCTTGTTTTAAGTTTTAAAAGTTGCGAATTATATCAAATTAAAGCAAAACTTCAACTTAAGCTTGTTCATTTTATAATTTTTAGTTACAATTCACTACTTAAAAACAAAGTTAAACAGTAATGATTACAAAAAAAAATATAGATATTTATATAGACAAAATTCCTCCTGCTCCCCAATCACTTAAAGAAACATTAGATTTATTAACGCATGGTGAGTTAATGAAAGCAGCAAAAGTTGCACAAAGTGACCCTGCGTTAAGAACATATCTTAAAAATCTTGTAAATAAACCAGTCTATGGATTTAAAAATGAGGTAAGTGAAATATCTCAAATTTTTGGAATACTTGGAGTAGCTGGTAGCCAACAAGCTACATACAATTATTTATTAACTCTTTTATCACCTGATAAATGGACGCTTTTTAAATTAAATTCAACAATCTTTTATGAACTTCAAGCTAGATTATCTGCAAGGTACAATATTATTTTAAAACATCTAAATATTATAGATAAAGATGTACAAAGTGCTATTACCCTACTTCCAGCTGCTATAATAGTAGCTGAAGCACTTTTTAATGAAAAAATAGAAGATGTAAAACTTTTAAAAAACACAAAAGCACTTGACTATAACACTATTTTAAAAAGACTTTGTAAAGTCGATTTATTTGATATATCCCAACAAATTGCTAAAAAATGGGAAATGCCAAATAAAATATCTCAAATAATACAAGTTTCTTCAGGTATAAAGCCATCAACTGATAAAGAGATAAATAAACTCGGAAAATGGATACATCTTTTACTTTTTCATGAACTGTCTCAACCAATATTTATAGAAGCTGGGTTAAATGATTTTATTGATTTTCAAGTGGAATTTGTTGATGATATATATGAAGAATTTTTAAATATTATGGGGATGGAATATTAAATGAGAGCAATTTTAAAAGATGGGATAGCCGTATTTTATCCACAAGGTTTTCTTGATGGAAATTCAGCTAAATCACTATTAAGCATAGAAGATATAAAAGCAACTGAAAATTTAGAAGCTGAGATGATACTAGTCTCACTAAAAAGAGTTATTTTTTTTAATAAAAATGGATTAGAAATTTTTGTAAAGATGCTATCTAAAGTTCGTAAAGCAAATCAAGCTATAGTAGGATTTTGTGATTATGATACAAAAAAATTTAACTCTATTATAAAATTTTTTGAAAAAGAACTTTTATTTTCACTTTTCAATTCTTATGAAGCTGCTTCACTTTTTGCATCTAGTTTTAAAGATGAAAATAAAACCGTTTTAATCTATTGTGAAGACAAAAGTCAGCGTTCTATTATGGCTATAGAATTACACAACAAAGGACATAATCCTATAATAACGCAAACAAAAGAGGAGTTTGAAGAGAAAAGAAAAAATGATAAAGCTTATGATATTATTATTGAAAACACACATATAGGTTCAATGGATGGTGGTAATATATCGGCTAGAGTTACAGGTAATGCTATTATATACACCCTATCAACTTATTTAGATGCAGATGTTACAAATAACTTCAATATAAGTTATCATAACAATTCATTAAAAGTTGGTTTTAGATTATTTATATTTGAATCATATAATGTTGTTAGTATGAATATACATGCTGTAAACTTTTTCTCAAGACTTGCAAATAGTGCTGCTGAATACAATGCAACAATCTGTTTTGTAGGTATGCAATATGAAAAAACAAATATAAAATTCAAAGAAACTTTAGAAGATTCAGGGATTATATTTTTTGATAAATTAGATGATATTTTAGAAGATAAAGAACTTTTAGCTGAACTAGGTGCTTCAAGTGTAGGAAATGCCAAAGACAAAAGATCTTTAAATAAAGCTCTAGTATCACAACTTCCAAAATTTATAGATGCTACTGCTGAAACTATAAAAATGATGACTAATGCAGAAGCAAAAAAAGAATCTGCTTCTATATATACTATAAAAATACAAAATACAAAAGATAAAATTGCTAGTAGTATCGGTTTTTATGGTGATATTGATGGTATGGTTGTATTAATATTTCCTAAAAATATCGCTAAAAAAGCTTGTGAACTACTTATAGGTGAAGAGACTAATGATGAAGAACTAATCATGGATTCACTTGCCGAATTTGTAAATATCATAGGTGGTAAAATGAAATCTCTTTTAGCTGATAATGATATAAATATAAAAATAACTTTACCGAGAACATATAGTGAAGTTAGTGAACTTCTAAAAGTAGCTGATAATAGAAAAGGTGTACAAGTTGATTTAACATTTGATGATGACCACTTTTCATTTTTCTTAACTAGATAAAAGTAGCACTTTGTTATAATCACGCTAAAAAGGTGTATTATGATAAAAGTTGCTCCAAGTGTATTATCTGCTGATTTTGGAAACTTACAAAGAGATGTTGAAGCTATTTGTGATGCTGGTTGTGATTTAGTTCATGTTGATGTTATGGATGGACACTTTGTTCCAAACCTAACTATAGGACCAGTTGTAGTATCTTCTATAGCGAAATGTGCTACTAAACCATTAGACATCCACTTAATGGTTGAAAACAATACATTTTTTGTTGATTTGTTTGCTCCTTTAAAACCTAAATATATCTCTTTTCATATAGAAGAGGAAAAACATCCGCATAGACTTATACAAAAAATTCGCTCTTTAGGTATCAAACCTGCTATCGTTTTAAATCCCCATACACCAGCTGAGTCAGTTGAGTACTTACTAAAAGATTTAGATATGGTTTTACTTATGAGTGTAAATCCTGGTTTTGGTGGACAAAGTTTTATAGATACAGTTATAGAAAAAGCGTCAAGACTAAATGAACTTAGAAATAAAATAAATCCAAACTGTCTCATTGAAGTTGACGGTGGAGTTAGTGATAAAAATATTCAAGCACTTAAAGATGTTGGAGTAGATATTGTTGTTGCTGGAAGTTATGTATTTAAACATGAGAGTAAAGAAGAAGCTATAAAAAGTTTACAAATATAATGCGTACAAAAATATGTGGTATTACATCTTTTGAAGATGCTATGGTAGCAATAGATGCAGGAGCTGATGCTCTTGGATTTGTTTTTTATGAAAAATCTCCTCGCTATATCTCACCACTAGATGCTAAAAAAATTATAGACAAACTTCCACCTTTTGTAGAAAAAGTAGCTTTGTTCGTAAATGTTGATGCTAAAACTATAAACTCTTTTTGTCAAGAGTCTGGTGCTACACTAGCTCAATTACATTTTGATGCTCGAGCAGAACTTTATGAAGAGTTATCTATTGCACATATAAAAGTTATTCGTGCAAAAAACAAAGAAGACATTTTAAAATATAGTGATGAGTATAGACTTGTAGATGCTTATTGTGAAGCTTATGGTGGAGCAGGTAAAAGAATTAACATAGAATGGTTTCAAGATATTGATTGTTCTAAAATCATCCTTGCTGGGGGACTTGACTCTACTAATGTTAACTCACTAAAAGAATATAATTTTTATGGTGTTGATGTAAGTAGTGGTGTAGAAATTTCTAAAGGTGTAAAAGATTCTAATAAAGTTAAGGAATTTATCTTAAATGCTAACTAAATACACAAATCTTGATTCTAAAAGTATTCATAAACTTGCATCTAATGGTTTAAATAGAATAAGATTTAAAGAACAACTAGACTTTGGAGTAGATTTATCTCTTGAACTTTTTCATGCTCAAGGTTTAGAAATAGTTAAACGAAAAGGGTATTACCATTTTGCTACAAAATTTATATCTATTGATGAAGCGGAATTTTGTATAGTAGATATAGAAACAAATGGCTCAAAAATAGATAAACACCAAATAATAGAACTAGCTGGTATAAAAGTAAAAAATGGTGAAATTATAGATAGATTTGAATCACTTGTACAATGCAATGAAATAAATGAAATCATAACAGAGATAACAGGGATAAGAGTAGAAGATACGCGAGATGCCCCAAAACTTAAAACTGTTCTAGCATCTTTTAAAAAATTTCTAGGTAATTCCATCTTTATAGCTCATGATGTAAAATTTGATTTTAAATTTATATCAGACTCTTTTCTTAAAATAGGTGAAGAAGCTATTTTAAACAGATACCTATGCTCATTAGCCTTAGCTGAGAGAACTGTTGAATCATACAGATATGCCCTTTCTTATCTAAATGATTTTTACAACCTAAATCCAAATCCTCAGCATCATAGAGCTATGAGTGATGTTTTAACAACTTATGGGCTTTTTAAATTATCTCTAAAAAACTGTAATGAAAATATAAACAATGTAGAGGATTTAATAAAATTTTCTAAAGATGCAAAAAGATTAAAGAGACCAAAATTTGATCCCTTGTTAAAAGAAGCCCTTAAATAACTATTATTTAAAAATTTTTGAAATAACAGTAGCTATCTTTTCAGAATTAATAGGTTTTAAAATATATCCTTTTGTACCTTTAGATATTGCGTCCATTACAAGTTCCTCTTCACCATGAGAAGTAACCATAACAATATTGGCTTCGTTAAACTCTGCTTTTATTTTAGAGAGTGCTTCGATACCATTCATAAGTGGCATTGTTATATCCATCGTAACTAAATCTGGTTTATACTCTTCATACATAGAAACAGCTTCTTGACCTGATTTTGCTTGAGCTACAACAGTATGTCCCATCTCTTCTAATTTTTTACTTAGAATCCTTCTAATCATTATTGAATCATCTACAACCATTACATTTAGCACTTTACATCTCCTTGTACTAATATTATTTTTATACTTCCTACATCTGTGATATGATGATGATTTAGTTTCTGATCTGTTTGAACTGTAGCAGAGTACAAAAATATCACAATAAATTTACTAACTATAGGATAGCTCTGTCAAAAAATTAGATTTTTCATACAAAAAGTAAAAATTTTATAGACTGAGAATCTATTCTATACATAAATACTTGAAATTTATAGTTTTCAAAAATTAATTCTTCTACTTTTCCTAAATTTAGGGCTTTAGATTTGGTTCATAGGATTTACCTATAATAAATTATATCCTAAACAAAGCAAAGCTTTTGTTAAATCTAATTTTTGTATCATTCACAATAAAAGGATTCGTTATATGAAATTTTCTGGTAAAAATGTTTTAGTTACAGGTTCAAGTCGTGGTATTGGTGCAGAGATTGCAAAAACTTTAGCAAATTTTGGTCTAAAAGTTTGGATTAACTATAGAAGTGGTGCAGATGCTGCAGATGCTATTAAAAATGAGATTGAAGCAAATGGTGGAAATGCAGCAGTTATTGGTTTTGATGTTAGTGATGAAAAAGCATTTATAGATGCTTTAAAAACTATAAAAGATTGTGATGGTGAACTCTCTTACCTTGTTAACAATGCTGGTATTACAAATGATAAACTAGCACTTCGTATGAAAACTGATGACTTTATGAGTGTTATTAATGCTAATCTAACATCTTGTTTTATTGGTTGTAGAGAATCTATGAAAATAATGAGAAAACAAAAATTTGGTTCAATTGTAAATATAGCATCTATTGTTGGTGAAACTGGAAATGCTGGACAAACAAATTATTCAGCTTCCAAAGGTGGTGTAATAGCTATGACAAAAAGTTTTGCTCAAGAAGCTGCAACAAGTGGCATTCGATATAACGCTGTTACTCCGGGATTTATAGCTACAGATATGACAGATGAACTAAGTGATGAAGTAAAAGATAGTTTTACTTCTAAAATTCCGATGAAGCGTTTTGGAAACCCTAGTGAGGTAGCTGAAGCAACAGCATTTTTACTAAGTGACCATTCAAGTTATATCACTGGCGAAACACTTAAAGTTAACGGTGGGATGAATATGGCGTAATTATTCATTTAAGAATAATATGTTACAATTCACAAATTTTAAAACAAAATAGGAGCTAAAATGGCACTTTTAGATGATATTAAAGAAGTAGTAGTTGAACAATTAAGCGTTAACGCTGATGAAGTAAAAGAGGATGCGAAATTTGTTGAAGATTTAGGTGCAGATAGCCTTGATGTTGTTGAGTTAGTAATGGCACTTGAAGAGAAATTTGACATCGAAATTCCTGATGATGAAGCAGAAAAAATTCAAACTGTTAAAGATGTAGTAACATATATCGAAAGTAAATAGTTTAAATATTTTTAGAGTTGAGTATTTCATAAATACTCAACTCTGTAAAGTATTTTATCTTGGGAGATGTTTATGAGAAGAGTAGTTGTTACTGGTATTGGCATGATAAATTCAGTTGGGAATGATAAAGAAAGTGCATTTAAAGCTATCTGTGATGGTGAATGTGGAATTGACACAATTACGCTTTTTGACCCAGAAAATTATAGTGTAAAAATTGCTGCACAAGTAAAAGATTTTGATCCATCTACTGTAATGGCTCCAAAAGAGGTTAAAAAAGCTGACAGATTTATACACCTTGGACTTAAGTCTGCAAAAGAAGCTATGGAAGATGCAAATTTCTCTGATGATACAGATATGACAAGATTTGGTATTAGTGCTGGTTCTGGTATAGGTGGTTTACCTGCTATTGAAAAAAATTCAATTATTTTAGAAAATCGTGGTCCTCGTAGAATAAGCCCGTTTTTTATCCCTAGTGCATTAGTAAATATGCTTAGTGGTTTTGTATCTATTGAGTATGGAACACAAGGTCCTAATCTTTCAAGTGTTACAGCTTGTGCAGCTGGTACACACGCTATAAGTGAAGCTTGTAAAACAATCATGTGTAATGGTGCTGAAAAAATGTTAGTAGTATCTGCTGAATGTGCAGTTACAGGTGTGGGAGTTGGTGGATTTGCTGCTATGAAAGCACTCTCGACTCGTAATGATGACCCTAAAACATCATCTCGTCCATTTGATGCAAATCGTGATGGTTTTGTTATGGGTGAAGGAGCAGCTTCACTTGTACTTGAAGAGTATGAAAGTGCTGTTGCTCGTGGAGCAAGTATTTATGGTGAGATTATTGGTTTTGGTGAAAGTGGTGATGCTAACCACATCACAACACCTTCATTAGAAGGTCCTGCTCGTGCTATGAAAGCAGCATATAAAATGGCAGGTGAACCTAAAATAGACTATGTAAATGCTCATGGAACATCTACACCTATTAATGATAAAAATGAAACAGCTGCTGTTAAAAATTTATTTGGTGAGAAAGAAAATTGTCCACCAATGAGTTCTATAAAAGGACAAATTGGTCATTGTCTTGGTGCTGCTGGTGGTATTGAAGCTGTAACTTGTCTTATGGCTATGCGTGATGGAATAATCCCTCCAACAATTAACTATGAGACACCAGATGAAAATTGTGATTTAGACTATGTTTCTAATGGAGCAAGAAAAGCTGAGCTTAATACAGTAATGAGTAACTCTTTTGGTTTTGGTGGAACTAATGGTGTTTTAATTTTCAAAAAAATCTAAGGATTTAACTTGGCTACATATTTAGAATTTGAACAAAAGATTAAAGGGATTCAAGAGAGTATCGTTTCTGCTCAAGTTCGTCATGACACTTCTGAGATAGAAAAACTAGATGAGAAACTTCAAAAAGAAGTTTCTAAAATATATGGTAATCTTTCAGACTTCCAAAAACTACAACTTGCTCGTCATCCTGATCGTCCTTATGCTCTTGATTATATAAATATGATAATGAGAGATAAATATGAAATTCATGGTGATCGTCATTTTCGTGACGATGCAGCTATTCTTTGTTATCTAGGCTATATTGGTGATGAAAAAGTAATGGTTATTGGTGAACAAAAAGGTCGTGGTACTAAAAATAAAATAAGAAGAAATTTTGGTATGCCTCATCCTGAAGGTTATAGAAAAGCTCTTAGAGCTGCTAAAATGGCTGAAAAATTTGGTATTCCAGTTCTTATGCTTGTAGATACTCCAGGTGCATATCCAGGACTTGGTGCTGAAGAAAGAAATCAAAGTGAAGCAATTGCAAGAAACCTAATTGAGCTTGCAGAATTAAATACCGAAACTATATCTATTGTTATAGGTGAAGGTGGTTCTGGTGGTGCTTTAGCTATTGGTGTAGCTGACAAATTTGCTATGATGAGATACTCTGTGTTTAGTGTTATTTCACCTGAGGGTTGTTCAGCTATTTTATGGAATGACCCTAAAAAAACTGAAGATGCAACAAATGCTATGAAAATCACAAGCAATGACTTAAAAAAATTAAATCTTATTGATGATGTAATAAATGAACCACTAATCGGTGCTCATAGAGACAAAGACAATGCAGCTACTGCTTTAGCAGATTATTTTTCAAATGAACTAACTAAACTTAGAGAGATGTCAAAAGAAGACAGAATGGAAGCTAGATATAATTCCTTAGTTTCTAAAGGTGCTTTTTCAGAATAATTTATCATTAAAATATAAATAAAGGTCTAATATATAAACCTTTATTTATTTTCTTACATCCCCAAATAAGGTTTTAATACTTTAGGAATTTCAATCTCACCATCTTTATCTTGAAAATTTTCCATTATTGCTACAAGTGTACGACCAACTGCTAAAGATGAACCATTTAAAGTATGTACAAAATTATTTTTCTTCCCATCTTTAAAACGAATTTTTGCTCTTCTTGCTTGAAACTCTCTTGTATTTGATATAGAACTTATCTCACGATAACTATTTTGCCCAGGTAACCATACTTCTAAATCAACAGTATATGAAGCTGAAAAACCTAAATCACCAGTACAAAGTCTAACTATTCTATGTGGAAGTTCAAGTGCGGTCAATAAATCTGATGCACATGAAACCATATCATCAAAAATTTGTTCACTTTCATCTGGTTTAGCTATAGTTACAAGCTCAACTTTATGAAACTGATGTTGTCTTATCATACCTCTTGTATCGCGTCCAGCAGCTCCTGCTTCTTTTCTAAAACAAGATGTATAAGCTGTCATCTTTTTTGGAAGTTCATCTGCTGATAAAATTTCATCTTGATAAAGATTAGTTACTGGAACTTCTGCTGTTGGAATTAAAAATAGATCTTGACCATCCATCTTGTACAAGTCATCTTCAAACTTTGGAAGTTGTCCGGTACCTTCTAAGGCAGTTCTGTTTACAAGTGCAGGTACACTAACTTCTTCAAAGCCTCTAGTGCGATTAAAATCAAGCATAAAGTTAATTAACGCTCTTTCAAGTCTAGCACCCATTCCGAAACTAGCACTAAAACGACTAGTAGCAAGTTTTACACCTCTCTCAAAATCTATCCAACCATTTTGTTCTGCTAATTCCCAATGCTCTTTTGGAGTAAAATCAAATGTTGGGGGAGTTAAAACTTTTTTAATCTCTACATTATCATCTTCATCCTCACCATCTGGTACGCTATCATCTGGCATATTTGGTATAGCCATAGCAAGAGATTCAAGTGCTTCTTGTTTTACCCTCTGAACCTCTATAGCTTCTA
This sequence comes from Campylobacterota bacterium, assembly GCA_034659595.1. Taxonomy (GTDB): domain Bacteria; phylum Campylobacterota; class Campylobacteria; order Campylobacterales; family Sulfurimonadaceae; genus Sulfurimonas. The sequence continues at coordinate 1,780 of JAYEHQ010000007.1, read as the reverse complement.
CTATTTTAATTTTATTGGCATCTACTTTAGCTTTTAGTTCAGATATATCTTTGCCTTCACGCTTATAAACACCAAACTCTTTACTCATTGCATTTTGTAAAGCTTGTAATTCTTCAAACTCTTTTTTAGCAATTTTTAACTCTTCATTTTTTTCTTTTAATTCTTCAATAAGAGAAGCATCTACACCTTTTCTTACAAGTTTCTTACTAACTTGTTCAAACTCTTTTACTAATAATTTTAAATCAATCATATTTTATCCACTTTTATTTTATAGTGAAATTATAGCAAAATATGCTAAAATTATAAACGATGCTAGTTAAAAGTTAACTCGATAAACTTGGAATAATAATTGCTAAATAAAAACTAAATTATTAAAAATTATTTTGGAGATTAAAATGAAAAAAAGATTGATTCTTAATTTAAGAAAAGTATATAATTAATATGAAATTTGCAGATCCTAGAAATGATTTAGCATTTAAGAAAATATTTGGTAATGAAAATAAAAAAGAGATTTTAATCTCTTTTTTAAACAGTATTCTTGATTTTAAAGATAAGCATGCTATAAAAGATATAACTTTGCTAAATCCTTACCAAGCTCCAAAGATTGAAGAATTAAAAGAAACTATACTTGACATTCAAGCTACTAATATGAATAATGAAAAATTTATAATAGAGATGCAAAAAAAAGACATAGGAAATTTTGCAAAAAGAAGTCTTTACTATACATCTAAAGCTTATGTTGAACAATTGAAAAAAGGACATAATTATTCTAAACTAAAAAAAGTATATTTTATAGGTATTCTAAATTTCAATATGTTTGAAAATAAAAATTTCATATCAAGACATCTTATAATAAACCAAGAAACAACTTCTCAAGATATTGATGACTTTGAATTTACTTTTATTGAGCTTGATAAGTTTAATAAAGAGCTAAACCAACTAAACACTTCATTGGATAAATGGATATATTTTATAAAAAATGCATCTGATTTAAATATGATACCTAAAGAATATGAAGATATAAAAGAATTTATAGAAGCTTTTGAAATAGCTACCCAATCAAAATGGGATATAGATGAGATGAGACTATATGATTATATGGGTCTTAAAGCTTATGATGAGATAAATGCTTTGAAAACTGCTCAAAAAAAAGCTGAAGCTATAGGACTTGAAAAAGGACTTGAAAAAGGACTTGAAAAAGGACTTGAAAAAGGACTTGAAAAAGGACTTGAAAAAGGACTTAAAAAAGGACTTGAAAAAGGTAAACAAGAAGAAAAAATAAATATAGCTAAAAATCTGCTTGATATTTTGGATGATGAAACTATATCTTTAAAAACAGACTTAAGTATCAGTTTAATCAAAGAACTAAGAAAGTAATATGGAATATCAATTGCTTAATTATAAACATAAAAAAATTGGAGTTGAAAATGAAAAACATTGTTATATTTAGTATATGTTTTGGTTATAAAATTCAAAAAATTGAAGAGCATAAAGTTGTAAATACTTGTCAGTCTAATACTTGTTATGGTAATTAATATGATGAAAAAACTTATAGTACATATTTTATTTTATTAACAATAATTGGAATTTTTAGTGGTTGTTCATATAGAGAAAGTTATGGATACCATGGTCCATATTATGAGTGTGGCTATAGATGTGGCACTGGTTGTAATAGTTGTGGTCCATATAGAACTATTTGGTAAAGTTGGCATAGATATTGCTTATCTAAGTAATAGGTTTATAATTAATTTTAAAATGGAGACTAAATGAAAAATGTTTT
>JAYEHQ010000006.1:0-6522 GCA_034659595.1 Campylobacterota bacterium | reverse complement strand
TGGAGACACACTTAAAATATATCTGCATAAGGGTTATACCTCGAATCCTATCTATCCAGAGTCCATAGGTGAGGCAGCCCGCCGACCGAAGCCGGGGTTAAAAACTTAAGCTACTGCTAAAGCTGGGCGGTAATTTGTATTGTTTGCGTTTAACAATTGTGAGCCGTGTAACGGAAATGCTCAATCCGACATGCAATCAAAGTCGATTAGCTCCAGTCGAAGCCATATCGTCCCCAATAAACCTATAAATAGGAATAATTGCAATTATATCTAACTATATGTTAAAAAAAACTTTTTAGTAAATTTCCAACTTCACCACCTAGTTTATCCCCTATTTCTTTTTCTATCTTTTTAGATATAGCTTTTTTAGCTTGTGACTTTATCAACTCATCTGCATCTATTTTTACTTTTGGAGCTGTTATTTTTCCACTAAGTTCTACAGTAAGAAGATTATGATTAACATCTATATCTATAGTAGAATCTATCTGATTTGTTTTAGTGTTTAGTTTTGTATCTTTAGTTTTTATAGATGTCGTTCTACTTACTAAATCTAACGATGCTAATATTTTTTCTTTATTAATATCTGCACCAATATCACCTTTAAAAGTATCTCTATACATATCTATCTTTGCATACTGTTTTGCAAGGTCAAAAGCTTGATTTTGTGTAAATTTACCATCACTTAAATGACCATCCATTTTACCTTTTTGTTTTGCTAAATTATAATCAATTTTAGCATCTAAAGATGAAGCAAATATCTCTGGATATATTAACTTATGTAAAAGTTCAAGAGTTTTAACAGATTTTAAATCTACATGCAAATCATCATTATGAAGTTTAACATCAATATTACCACCAGCTACTACAGTATGAGCTGTAAAATCTAAATCTTTACCCTTTTTAACTTCACCATTTGCTTTTATACCACCAAGTATATGTTGTTCAGTTAGAAAATAAAGTTTTTCAAGTTTTGCTATATTAACTGCATAATCACTTAGTAATAAACCATCCGCTATATTAAATCTAGCCCGTTTTATGTCTAAGTTAGCCAGTGATGAATCAAAATCAATTTTTGTATCAGCAATATCTCCACTTAGTGTTGTAATAGTTTTCGCTTTAAATGTTGTTTTTGGCATCAGATGCTTAAACTCATACTCTTTTGTCATAAACTTAGAATCCAATAAACCCTTTGTAATATTTGATACAACGATACCGTTTAACTTACCTACTCTCGCATCTTTAATATCAACATCAAGATTAAACAAAGCATCTGCATAATGAGGTTGTTTTACCATATATAAAAGCTTTTGTAGTTTTAAACCTTTTATTTTAGCTGTTACACTTGCAGGATTAAAATCTTTTAATACAATTCCAAATGTTGTATTACTTGATGCTATATCTGTTTTACCATCTACAACCATTTTAGATTTAGTCCCTTTTACTGTACCGTTTAATTTTAAAGCACCTCTTACATCAGCACCAGTTATTGGCTTAAGGACTGCTAATTCACGGATATTTAGAGCATATTTTATATTAGTTTTTAAAGATTCAGGGATAACTTTACCAGAAGATGTTATATTTGCTAAATTTGATTTTAAAATATAATTATAATCAACATCATCCCCTGCTAGTTTTGCATCCAAATTCATTGCAAAAGCAGTTTTTGGTAAAGTGATATTAAAATCATTTTTCATAACTTTTGTATTTATTTTACCATTGCTTGTAACCAAAGATATATCACCATCTAATTGATGCAATTTAATATTTTTAAAATTTATATCTAAATTAACATCTGCACTAGCATACGCTTTTTGTCCACCTAAAGATAAAAGTTCAGCTAAATCAGCTTTTTTTATTTTTGCAATGATTGAAGTTGGATTAAATTCAGTTAGTTCTATATGATAAGAGGTATCACTCGATGCAACATCACTTACACCATCAATCTCGATAAAAGCCATATCACCTTTTACAGTCCCCTCAGTGTGAAATACACCTTTTATTTTTGCATCTCCAACTAATGATTGTAAGTTTTCTAATCTATCAAGTTTTGTTCTATATGCTACATTAAATTTTTTTGAGAACAATGAATAGTTTCCATTTGCATATATAGTATTTTTATTATCCAATTCTAAAACTACAGAAAAATCACTCATACCTAATGAAAATGTACTAAGTTTTGCATCTATCCCTATAGCTTCTTGAACTTTTTGTTCAACAATTGGTTTAACTATAGAATTTCCAATACCAGTAAATGCTAAAACATATATTCCTACCAATAATATAGCTAAAATACTACCTATCCATACTAAAAACTTCATAAAAAATCTCCCTATTTAATTGTATAATGATACACTTATATTCTATAGGGGAAAATAAATTCTAATGATTTATATCATGATAGCTTTAAAAGCAGAAGCACAAGCCTTTGTTGATAAATACAAACTACAAAACTATAAAAATGATAATTTATCTGTAATCATAACTGGTATGGGTTCAGATGCTATGTTTGTAGCTACAACTAATATTTTAAAAAAATTTAAAGAAAATGACATTATTTTAAATGTTGGTATATGTGGTGCAAATCAAAATTATACTATTGGTCAATTAATAGACTCAAGATATGATGAGATAACTTGTTCTAAAACTGAAGTAAGTAAAACAAATTTTAGTATAGTAGATATGGAAAGTCTAGGATTTAAAAATGCAACTAAAGGTGTAAAAAATAGTTTTATATTTAAAATTGTAAGTGATCATTTTGAACCTAAAAAAGTCACTAAAGATAAAGCAAAACAACTTATTTTTAACAAAATTGATGAGATAATGCAAAGGATAGAAAATGCCTAAAATAGCTGTAGTAACAGGTGCAAGTAGTGGTATAGGTTATGAAATCTCTAAAAGACTTTTAGCTTTGAACTATAAAGTAATAGGAATTAGTAGAAATATAAAAAATGATACTTTTTTAAATGATGATTTTGATGCTATGCAAATTGATTTATCAAATGAAAAAGAGATATTACAAGCATCTAAACAATTAAAACAAAAAGATGTATCTATACTTATAAACTCCGCTGGTTTTGGTAGGTTTGAACCACATGAAGAGTTAAGTCCTAAAACTATTATGGATATGGTTTTTCTAAATCTTACTGCTCCTATGCTTTTGACAAACTCCCTTTTGCGTGATTTAAAAAAAAATGATGGTTACCTCATAAATATAAACAGCATTGAAGCAATCCGTTCTGCTAAGTTTGCGGGTGTTTATTCTGCTACAAAATCTGGACTAAAAGCATTTACTGATTCACTATTTGAAGAAACTCGCAAAACTAACTTAAGTATTACAAATATAAATCCAGATATGACACAAAGTAATTTTTATGATGATTTAAGATTTGAAACAAGTAAAAAAGAGGATGAAAAATTATTTGCAAGTGACATAGCAGATGCTATTGAACACATTTTAAGTATGAGAAAAGGTGCAGTCATAAGTGACTACACCATAAGAAGTTTAAAATTTGGAATCTCGAAAAAGAAGATTTAGCTTGTTTCTTCTCTCCATGCTTCTAAAAGAGCTTTGAAAACACTACTACACTCATCCACTTTTTCTATATTTCCCTCTATCGTAGCTTGTGAAAGTAATCGGATTTGATAATTATAAAGCCCCATTAAATACATTGCTGTATCACCAGCTTGATCAGTATCTAGTATAACTATCAGCTCTGTAACAATATCAATAGAACGATTTACCCAATACGCTTTCTTCTCTACATTCCCATCTTTTATAGCTTTTTTCGCTTGTGCATTAAAACGAAGAACACCCTCATAAAGCATCTCTACTAATTTCTGAGGAGACTCTATCCCTATGTTATTTTGAGCATAAGTATTGTGTGCTTGAGTACCATACATTTTAAATCCTTTTGTTATTTCATACCAAGTACATCGGCAATGAACGAAATATATTTAATAAATTTTCAAAAATTAAATAACATCTGTATAATGCCGATATTAAGCATATAGAAAAAGATTATAGTGAAAATGAGATATTATAAGTTTTCACTCTATAAAGGATATATCATGGCAACACTTGGTTCAGTTGGTATTGGTTCTGGTGTGTTAACATCAGATATCTTAGAACAACTAAAAGAAAATGAAAGAACAACTCAAATAAACCCTGTAGAGAGAAGTATTGAAGCAAATACGGGGAAAACTGAAGCTCTTGATTTATTAAAAAGTTTAGCATCAACGCTTCAAACTTCAGCTTCATCAATGAAAGATGATTCTTTATACCTAAAAAGAACTGTTAGTGGTGCTACTGATGATATAGAGGTTACTGCTAGTGATGGTGTTGGAATACAAGACTTTTCTATCTCAGATGTAAAATTAGCCCAGAAAAATGTTATACAATCTGGTTCTTTTACATCAGGTGAAAGTAAGATTGCAACAGGTACTGGAACTTTAAACCTACACATAGATGGAACTGACTATAAAATAAACTACACTTCAGATACATCGTATGATGACCTTAAAGCTAAAATCAATGATGTGGCTGGTGATAAAGTTACAGCAAGTACTTTACAAACTGGAGATGATTCTTATAGTTTCATGATCATTTCTGATGAAACTGGTAAAGACCAGCAGATAGGTTTAGTTGATTTAGATGGAAACTTAAATGATGAACTTAAAATGGATTCTTTTAAATCACTAGATTATGATGAAAAAACAAGTACTATCGCATTATCTGGGAATGCTGGATCATTAAGTGTAAATGTTGGTACAGAAAGTTTTGATTTTGATTTTGATGATACAACAACTCTTCAGCAATTAGCAGATATGATAAATGAACATACAGATACAAAAGATAGCGTTTATGCTAGTATTATTAAAAATGATAATGATGGTTATAATATTGTTTTAACAGCAAAAGGTTCTGCAACCGATAAAGAAATTTCTATAACTGAAAATGAAAAAGTTAATGCAAAATTAATAAGTGCTCCTGTAACAGATGTATTGGATTCTGGAGAGTTTAATAGTGCAACAGATACTATTGCTGCAAGTGGAACATCTGGAAGCTTTGATGTTGGTATAACTGGAAATTTTTATTCTTTTGATTATGATGATACTACCACTCTTGAAGAATTAAAAGATATGATAAATAATGATCCAGAAGCTAGTCAAAAAGTTCAAGCTAGTATTGTTGAAGAAAATGGTAAATTTAAATTAAGATTAAAGAATCAAGATACTGAAGATCCTATGTTATATACACGAGATAGTTATGCCATAAATGAATTGGATAGTGCTGCGTATGAAAGTGGAGGAGCTTCTAGCATTCAAGAAGCAAAAGATTCATCATTCAAATACAATGGTATCAATATGACTAGAAGTTCAAATACGGTAGATGATATAAAACTAGGACTAGAGATAAAACTATTAAAAGAAGATGCAAGTGCCAATATCTCTATAACTCAAGATGCTGAACCTATAAAAGAGGAACTAAAAACTTTTGTAGAAGCTTTCAACACTATGCAAAAACAGATTGATACAATGACTTTAGCAGATATGGATGCTGAAAAAGTTGGAGTATTTAATGGTAATAGTTCCATTAGTGGTATAGGTAGAAACCTAAGAGATCTTTTGACTTCAAGAGATGGTAGCGGATTGGCTTTATCTAATTTTGGACTAGAGATAGATAGAACTGGAAAATTAAGTTTTGATAGTTCTGCTTTTGATAAAAAGATGAAAGAAGATTCTCAAGCAATAACAAACTACTTTAGTGGTGAAACAACAGTTATTGGAGATTTTGATTCAAAAAAAGATGCTTTTACCCGTTTTGCTGAGAGTAAAGGTATAACTTATGCAAAATTAGAAAAAAATATCAATGATGGGGAATATACACTTACTGATAAATTATTTGAAAATGAAGATTATACATTTAACGATATAGAAGATTTTACAGAATCTGAAATATCAATATATAATTATAAAATGGATTCTACTACCCATACAGATGGTATTTTTGAAAAACTTTATGATAATGTAAAAGGTTTAAATAATCTTGGTGGAACAATTTTATCTATAAGCAATGGTCTTTCTACTGAGGGTAAACAACTAGAAGAAAATAAAGAAAAATCATTAACCGCTTTAAATTCAAGATACGACACAATGACAGCAAGATTTATACAGTATGATTCAATGATTAATAAAATGAATAATCAGTTTGCAGCATTGCAGCAACAAATTGCTATGGCAGTAAATGGATAAATGATGTGGAATAATAAACTTAAGATAGCTATTGCTACAAAGAATATTCAAGAGATTGATTTATTGATTAATTCTATGCCAGAATTTACTAATCTTAAAGAGATGGAAGAAGCGTATCATTTAATTATTCAAGCTAAAACATTGCTAGAATTATTAAAGGGTGATACACTAAAAGAAATGAATAAGATTAAGGCTAGTATTAATTTTTTAAAATCTTCTTCTCACAATGAAAAAAAAAAGTTTGGAATGTCATTTAATGTGTAGGGTTAC
>JAYEHQ010000005.1:0-6534 GCA_034659595.1 Campylobacterota bacterium | reverse complement strand
CTGGTATAGTTCTTATACTTTTAAAAGCTTTAGATATTAGTTTTTAGCAACATACATCTTTTTTAAGCCAGCTAAATTTAATCCATTTTTATTTCCAAGGGCTTCACCGAATTCTGGAGATATTTGAATCTTTTTTATTTTTTTAAAGACTTCTATACGAACAGAGTTATTGAGCTTTTTTAAATCTTGTTCCACGAATGGATGATACTTTATCTCATACATAACTTAAATAGTAACTAAATCAATATCAAATTTTTTAGCCATATCTTCCATAGAGACATATTCATCTAGAGGGGTCTCTTTTCTCTCCTGTATGAGATTGTAAATTTCAATATGTTCATTGAGTGCAACACTCTCTTCGAGTGCTTTAAGTCTTTCGTATTCACCTGTAGAGATTACCACAGCTTCTAGTCTATTGTTTCTAAGTATCCCTATCTTTTCAAGAGAGTGACCCTTTATATTGTTAATAACACTTCCTATTTGCTTTGTAAAATCAGTGATAGAAAAAAGTTCATTTTGTGCATATTTAACCATAGTGAATTTCCTAGTTTATTTAGTATCTAATATTATAGTATATTTTCAATAGCTTCTTCAACTAATATAGTTGATATATCTCTTTGTTTTTGATCATCTATATTTTTAGTAAAAGCATAAAGTAATACATTTGTATCAAAATATACCATCGTTTACCATTTCATCTGTTGAAAAATAAATTTAAACTTATTATCTATCGGAAGTGAGACTTTAGTCTCGCCAAATGTTAAAAAAGAAAGAAATATTACTTATTTCTTGAATATTTAGTGGGATTGAAATCCCACTTCCGATAGTTTATATTAAAATTATAATCTTCTCAAGGTCATAAAGTTCATATCGTATATGTTTGAAGTTTTCACTATCTTTAGCACTTTGAAGTTTAAAAAGTTCCTCTAAAACACGACAAGATTCTTGCCCTCTTTTAAAATTAGCAATAATTATACTATCTATATCTGTACGATTTAATTCACTTTGAATGGTTGGACGCAGAACATCGTTTATACTATCACGATTTTGAAGAAGTTTTGTGGTTTCATCTATTCGAGCAAGATGACGAAGTTTTTTTAATTTTGTTGAGAGTTCTTTGTTGTTATCTCGGTATCTCATGATATCTTCAACAACTCTTATACCCTCTTTTAGGCGGTTTAGATTTGCATCTATCACCCGATAAAGTTCGGGCGATAAAGTATCTTTAGTCATCTCCACCAAAGATTCCAAAAAGATGTAGTAATGTAGTAAAGATATTTAAGAAATCTAAATAAAGTGCAATAGCACCATCAATAGGTGTTTCATAAGCACCTTTCATAATGTTTTGAGTGTCATAGATAACTAATACACTAAACAACATAACAACAGCACCAGAAATCATAACACCTATCATTGGATTACCAAGAAAGATATTTAAGATAGAAAAACCTATGATTACAAAAAGAGCAATCATTAGTGGTTTTGTATAACCTGTAAAATCTTTAGTAGTTTTGATAGCATAAAAACTCATAGCACCAAACACAACTGATGTCATAGCAAATGCATTACCAATGATAGATGCACCACCACTCATACCAAGTGTTTTAGCTAATAATGGAGCGAGCATTAAACCTGTCATAAATACAAAACCAAACATAACAGCAAGATTAATTCCTGGTTTATGTTTAACAAACTGAAGACCTATTAAAAGTCCAATCTCTAATGCAAATAGTGGCCAAAACCACGCATGAATAGCTCCAGCCATAGGAACACCAACATAAGCTCCAACAGCACCAGCCATCATAGAAGCTGCAAAAAGCTTGTAAGTTTCTTTTACAAACGCAATAATTTGAGAATCACTTTTTGAAGCACTCTCATAAGTAAACGATTCTGCATTTCTTGCATAGTCACGATCATATAATCCCATTATTTTCCTTTGTGCTAAATCAAAATTGATATAAGAATTATATATATGAAGAGTTAATAAAAAAGTAATGGATTTTTAAAAAATAGAAAAAAAAGCCCTAGAAAATAGGGCTTTAAGAAAATTAGGAGAAATATGAAAATTTCAATCGTCTCTTATTGAAATTTGTTGAAACTTACCACTTAATCTCAGCAGTAATCATTGCTACTTGTTCTTCGTCTTTAGTGTTAGAAGTACCTGTTTTATCTTTAGTCTCTACACTCTCACCACTTAATAACCATTTAAGGTTTTTGTTTTGTTGCCATGCTACACCATAGATAGCTTTAGTTTCTTCCTCTTCAACTACATCAGTATCAACATTTTTCTTTTCCCACATATCGTAACGAGCAAATGCTGAATACTCTTTTTTATCACCCATACGGAATGTAGTATTTAAAGAGTAACCTTCACCATTGTATTTAGTTTTACCACCTTTATCACTATCAGATTCAACATATTGAGCTGAAGCTAAAAAGCTTGGTGTATTATATGCTATAGTCCCACCTAATACAGTGTAATCTACTTCATTGTTTTTATTGCTATCACTATTTACTTGACCAAAAAATGAAATATCTAAAAAGTCATTTTTAGTGAATTTTCTTTTTTTATCTCCATTACCAAATACAGCAGCAGTTAATCTCCAGTCTATAGAGTTTCCTGCACCACTCTCTTCAGCATGATAACCCTCACCATTAAACATACCTATTTCAGAAGTAACATAAGGAGTTTTAGTTTGAAAGTTTACACCAAAATCAGAAGAAGTTAAAACACCTAAACCATCTGTGAAAGATTTAGCGATTGAACGCATACTCCAAGTAGTTTTTGATTCATAATCAATCCAAGGACGATGTGCTAAACCTAGTTCAACACCTGTATTTGGCAATACATCATTTAAGTATAAATAAGCATATTTTACATACACATCCATATAAGTACCATCTGTATCATCCGAATTTAATTTACTTTGTTCAAGAGCATCTAAAGTTACACGGAAATAAGATTTAGGGTCTTCTAAAAGATATGCTTTTACTTGAAGATAATTTCTTCTAAAGTCAAAGTTACTTCTAGATGGTTGAGTTACACCAGCTTTTTTTTCTTGTGTATAAGTATAACCAACATAATGCTTACCACTAAACTTAAGTTTAGAAGATTTAGCAAAAATTGGAGTATCTGATTTTGAACTAATTTCAGTACGACCTTCAGCAGGAGTAGTAAATACTTGACCTACTTCATCTTGGTAAAATTTCATTTCCCCTGCAGTTGCAGATACAGTCCCTATTGTTAAAGCTACTAAACTTGATAAAACAATTTTTTTCATATTATTTCTTTTCCTTTTGTTATGTTTGATAGCGAAAGTATAGAAATACTTGATTACAAAAAGGTTACAAACTATAAGTAAGAGCGTTCATCTTTTATATCAATACCCTTGTAATTCTGAATTATCATATCTCCAGCTATACCATTTCCATACTTTATAATCTTTCTATTTTTATCTAAAATAGGAGTAGTTTTAATTCCACAAGATGGGGATTTAGATTTGAGTATTATCTTTTGAGCAACTTTATTTTGTTCTATAAATGATTGAATCTCATCTTTTAATAAATTGGTCACATCTTCTTTCGTTTCATCTGTAACTATCCTATTTTCACCATTAACCTCAACCACACTTATCCGCTGTCTAGGAGTCCCAAACAAAGGTGCTTCTGGACAAAAAGGGATAATCTCATAATCTTTAAAAGCATCAACTATCTCAGTAGTTTTTTTAGTTTTGCCATCATAACGACAAGTGTGTCCCAGCAAACAAGCTGAGATGATTACTTTTTTACTCAAAAAAGTTCTCCACTTTTATATTTTCATCTAAACAATCAACTCTCATCTCTTCACTATCCCCATAGCATTTATCATAAACAAGCTTTTTATCTTGAAGTACAAATCTATCTACATATCTATTTATAGGGTCTATGATAAGATAATTTTTTATACCAAAACACTCATAAAGTTCTTTTTTTACACTTTTATCTTTATAAGCAGTAGATGGTGAAAGCACCTCACAAACTAGACATGGAACATCTTCATCTTCACAAAAAAGCATCACATCTGGTTGTAGAACATTTATAACACCATCACACTTTAGTTTTATATCGTAAGGTGCTATTACTGATTTACAAGCCTTATCTTTTTGTAATGTTTTAAACAGATAAAAAATATTACCAACTACATCTTGATGTTTTCTACTCGCTCCACTCATCATATAAATATGACCAAAAATAAGCTCATACCTTTCATTATTTGGTGTAGTTTTATCTATTTCTAAATAATCTTTATAAGTATAGTTTTCTAATTCTAATACACCCATAACTTCTCCCTAACAAATCACAACCGATTTAATCTCAGTCATCTCCTCAATAGCAAATCTTGGACCCTCTCGTCCTACTCCACTTAGTTTCACTCCACCATAAGGTTGTATATCAAATCTAAGTGTTGGCATATCATTTATTACGATTCCACCTGCATCTAACTCCTCTATAGCTCTTTGCATAAGTTTCAAGTCATTTGTAAATACTGAGAACTGTAAACCATAAGGTGAGTTATTCATTCTAGGAAGTGCATCATCAAAGTTTTCAACTTTTACAAGTGAAACGATAGGTGCAAAAACCTCTTCACATACTATAGCCATATCATCAGTTACATCAGCCATAACACATGGGTAAAACATTCTTCCATCTTTTTTTGGTTCTAGTAAAGGTTTTGCACCCTCAGCTATTGCATTTTCTATCCAACCCATAGCACGAACACACGCTTCATCATCTATAAGTGGACCCATAAAAGTATCATCATCATAAGGTGAGCCAACTTTTAGTTTTTTAGTTTCATCTGCCATCTTTTGAGCAAACTCATCATAAATACTTGCATCTACATAAATTCTTTGAAGAGATATACAAACTTGACCAGAGTTTACAAATGCACCTAAAGCACATTTTTGAGATGCTAAATCTAAGTCTGCATTTTTATCTATAAAAGTAGCTGCATTTCCACCTAACTCTAATCCAACTTTTTTGATACCTGCATTTTTAGTGATTATATTTCCAACTGGAACTGAACCCGTAAAACTTACAACTCTTGGAATATCACTTGTTATAAGAGCTGAACCAACTTCCGCATCTCCATAAACTACACTAAGTGCATCTTTTACAGCATATTCACTATCTATAAAAAGTTTCGCAAATTTATAAGCAGTAAGAGGTGCTTCTGGTGTCGGTTTTAGAACTACTGTATTTCCAGCTACTAATGCAGGTGCTAGTTTATGAGCCACAAGGTTTAATGGAAAATTAAAAGGTGTAATAGCTACAACTACCCCAACAGGAACACGAGAAAAAAATGATATTGTTTTCTTACCACTAGGCATTGCATCTGTATTGATTGTTTCACCATGCATCGTTCGCATAGTTTCAGCACTTAGAGTTACAGTTTCGATACATCTCTCAACTTCAACCCTTGCAAATGTGATAGGCTTACCAACTTCATCAGTTATAGTTTGTGCTATATCTTCTTTGTTCTCTTTTAATTTACAAGCAACATCTAAAAGCCAATTACATCTTTGAGATAGAGTTGATTTTTTAGCATCAATTGTTGCATCTTGAGCAATTTTTAAAGCTTTTTTTGCATCATCTTCATTACAGATAGATGCAGTTGAAACTACTTCCCCATTAAAAGGACTTTTTCTTTCACTTATACTTTTATTAACAACTTCATTTGATCCAAAAAACACTTTTGCTTGCATAAAAATCTCCACTTTATATTTCATATATTTAAAATCACTATAACATATATTGAGTTAACTCATCTTAAACTAGCATCTGCTAAAGTCAAGCAAAAAAGTACGATTTTATCTTTTTTTTCTAAAACTTCTATAGCTTGTGTAAGTGTTGAACCTGTTGTTATCAAATCATCTACTAAAATTACATCTTCCCCTTTAAAATCTTTAAGTTCAAAATTTCTAGGATTTAAAAGTCTAAATTCACGGCTTTTTCCAGAGTAAGATATGTTGTTTTTAGCTCTCAGTTTAAAAGGCAATGGTTTTATAAATTTGGATTTTAAAGAGTTATTTAAAATAGCAGTATGAGAATATCCACTTTTTATATTATCATCTATGGCTATAGAGACAATAGGATTCTCAATATTAAATTCTATTGCAAATTTAGCCATTGAGTTTTTTGCCAAAATATTATAGATATAAAAACCTAAATCAGTATGTTTAGTATGAAGTAAGTTTTTGATTTCAGAGTATTTATAAAAAGAGATAACTTCAATATTATGAGATATTTTTCGTTTAAATATTTGTGGTTTTAGATATATATCTTGACAACTTTTACAGATATGCGTAAAAGATAAGTTTTCACATAATAAACATCTCATTGAATAGCTACTTATCTAAGTGATTCAATAGTACTTATACCTAATCCAGTTTTTAATGATATAGTTTTATTGTCTAACACATCTAAAAGATTTTTTGCTATCTCTATAGCTTTTTTTTCCTCACCTTGTTCAATGCCTTTCTCAATGCCTTTCTC
>JAYEHQ010000004.1:0-26198 GCA_034659595.1 Campylobacterota bacterium | reverse complement strand
TAAAATGGAATTTCATCTTCATCAATGTCAATCACTGGAATATCATTGCTACTTGGCATCTGCTTACTTTGTGCTTGAGCTTGGTTATTATAACTTTGCTGAGGCTTATTGTAAGATTGTTGATTATTAGATTGGTTACCATAACTCGGCTGTTGCTGAGTTTGTGGTTGCTGATAACTTTGTTGTGGTTGCTGTTGCTGTTGCGGTTGGTAGCTTTGAGGCTGACCTTGCGCAGGAGCATTATAACCACCACCTTGATTGTTATCATCTTTTGAACCTAACATCTGCATAGTTTCTACAACTACAGAGTGCTTAGAGCGTTTTTGTCCATTTTGATCTACCCATTGGTCAAAGTTAAGTCTTCCCTCAACTAGAATTTTACTTCCTTTTCTGAGGTATTGGTTGGCTATTTCTGCACTTCTTGCAAAAAATGTAATATCAACAAAACATACTTCCTCTTTTTTTTCACCATTGCTAGTAAATTTACGGCTTGTAGCTATAGCAGTATTTGCTATACCCATACCGCTCTGAGAGTATCTAAGTTCAATATCGCGTGTTAAATTTCCAACCAAAATAACTTTGTTATACATGAGTTTTCCTTATTCTTTTAAAGCTTACGCTGTTACTTCAGTTGTTTCAGCTACTGGAGTTTCTTCAGTTACTACAGGAGTTTCTTCAGTTGCTTTAGGTGCAGCTGCTTTTTTAGC
Organism: Campylobacterota bacterium; assembly: GCA_034659595.1. GTDB lineage: Bacteria > Campylobacterota > Campylobacteria > Campylobacterales > Sulfurimonadaceae > Sulfurimonas. The sequence goes on along the minus strand of JAYEHQ010000004.1, from coordinate 25,491 downwards.
TTTTTCAACTAATTGATTCCATGCAGTTATCTCACGATTTGTATCATATTTAATAGTTACAAAACGAAGTAAATTTTCATTAATACGAAATCTTCTTTCAATTTCTGATATTGAAGATGGAGCAACAGTATAATAGATAACATGGTAATAACCACGCTCGTTCTTATCAATTGGGTATGCTAATTTTCTCATTCCCATTGCTTGTGTTGTAGCTATTTCACCACCGTTTGAAGTGATTACTTCTTCAACTGCTTTTATGTTAGCTTGAATTTCTTCAGCTGTAAATGTTGGTTTTACGATTACTAGGTTTTCGTATTTTCTCATAGAGTATTATCTCCTTTTGGATTTAAGTTATAATGACTTGCGTCACAATGACCTGTTTCCCTTTCGGCTGTTTACATATCAAACGATTTTGATACAAAGAGAAAGGAACGCGGGATTATACACAAAAATTACTTAAAAAAGAAATAAGATGGAAGTTTAGGTAGTTTTTTGGTATAGTTACAAAAAATATGAATAAATTATGTAAGGTATATCATGGCAAAAAGAAAGAAAAAAAGTCAAAATAAAAGTTCAAAATTATTAATATACATAGCATGGAGTTTGGCATCTATTGCATTACTTTTAAGTGTATTACTAGCAGGGTATTATTTTGGATATGAAAATGCTCAAACTGATGTTATAGAACAAGAACAGGTAAAAAAAGATAAAAGATTAGAATTATTAAAAGAACTTAAAAAATCTGAAAAAGATAAAGAAAAAATTGTACTAAAAGAGGAAAAAAAAGACAATGAAGAGGAAGTGAAAAAAAGACTTAAAGAAGTTATAAAAACTGTACCTAAAGATTTAGTTAGTGCTACTCATGAGTATGAAGTAACTGAAATACCAAAACCACCAAAAGCAATAAAACGAAAAATAAGCATAACAACAGGTAAACCAAAATTAGCTATTATAATTGATGATGTTTGTGTAAGGAAGCAAGTAAAAGCTATAAAAAATCTACAATTACCTTTAACAATGTCTTTTCTACCACCAAGTTCAAGTCGTCCAAATTCAGCTAAATTAGCTTCAAAAGAGAGTTTTTATATGGTTCATTTACCTATGGAAGCTATGAGTTTTACAGCAGAAGAACCAACAACTTTATATATTCAAGATTCACAAAAAAAGATAGCAAAAAGAATAGATAAAATAAGAAAATTATTTCCAAAAGTAAAATATATAAATAATCATACTGGAAGTAAATTTACATCTAATGAAGTGGCTATGAATAGATTGATAAATGTTTTAAATTCACATAATATTAATTTTATAGATAGCAGAACAACAGCAAAAACTAAAGTACCAAAAGTTATGAAGAACTATGGACTTAAATATATTTCTCGTGATGTTTTTTTAGATCATCGTATGGATAAAGCCTATGTTAAAAAACAGATAAAAGAAGCGATAAGAATAGCTAAAAAACATGGTACAGCAGTAGCTATAGGTCATCCGCATAAAAATACTTTACTAGCATTAAAAGAATCAAAAAAATTATTTGATGGTATAGAATTGGTATATATAAATAAGTTATGAATCTAATTAAAGAGAAAATTCTTGAATTAGATTCTATGAAAAAGTATCCTAAAGAGATTTTTTATGCAGGTGATGTAGAGCTTTTAAAAAGAAAAAAGATTTCTATAATAGGTTCAAGAAAACCAACAAAATATTCCAGAATAATGGCTCAAAATCTAGCATCAAATGCTTCAAGAGCTGGTGTGTGTATAGTAAGTGGTGGAGCTATGGGTATAGATGCTGTGAGTCACATTGGAGCAGGAAGCTCAAATACAATTTCAGTTTTACCATGTGGTATAAATATAAGATACCCAGCAGTAAATAAAAATCTTTTAAATGATATAGAGTCAAATGGACTTTTACTAAGTCAATTTCCAGTAGATTTTAAAGCAACACCTTACAGTTTTGTACTGAGAAATGAAATTGTGGTAGCTTTAGGAGATGTGTTAGTTGTAGCCGAAGCAGAACTTGATAGTGGAAGTATGAGAAGTATAGAGTTCGCATTGAAAATGGGTAAAGATATATTCGTATTTCCTCAACGACTAGGAGAGAGTACTGCTACAAATGAATTAGTAAAAAATAACAAAGCAAAAGTTATTTATGATATAGATGAATTTATATCTAGCTTAACGGGTGATAATTTTATTGTCAAAAATATAAAAGTAGATGATTTTTTGGAGTTTTGTAAAACAAATCCAACTTATGAAGAAGCACTGAGAAAATTTCCACAAAGAGTTTTTGAATCTGAATTAAGCGGTGAAATAAATATAGTTAATTCAAAGGTATTTGTTTTATGATTAGGATGTAGTGATTTACTACATCCTAGATGATTACATCATTCCTGGCATTCCACCCATTTGTGGAGGCATTCCGCCACCCATATCAGCAGGTGCTGGATTTTCTTCTGGTATTTCAAAGATTGCAGCTTCTGTTGTTAGAAGTAAACTTGAAACTGAAGTGGCATTTACAAGTGCAACTCTTGCAACTTTTAGTGGGTCAATAATCCCAGCTTCAAACATATCTACATACTCACCAGTTGCAGCATTAAAACCTATAGTCTCACTATCAGCATTTTCTATAGCATTTACAACTACACCAGTATCATAACCAGCATTAGCAGATATTTGTTTTACAGGAGCTTTTACAGCACGAAGAATTATTTCAGCACCAATTTGTTGGTCACCTTCAAGTTCTAAAGTTACTTTTGCAACAGCACGAACTAAAGCAGCACCACCACCGATGATGATTCCCTCTTCAACAGCAGCTTTTGTAGCACTAAGTGCATCATCAACTCTATCTTTTTTCTCTTTCATCTCAGTTTCAGTTGCAGCACCAACTTTTATAACTGCTACACCACCACTAAGTTTTGCTAAACGCTCCTGAAGTTTCTCTTTGTCATATTCACTTGTTGCAACATCTATTTGAGTTTTTATCTCAGTTACTCTTTGTTTTACTTGAGCTTCATCTCCAGCACCATTAACGATAACAGTGTTATCTTTGTCTATAACTACACGAGCAGCTTGACCAAGATGTTGGATAGTTGAACCCTCTATAGTATGACCTGTTTCTTCAGAGATAACAGTACCAGCCGTTAAAGTTGCGATGTCGTGTAACATAGCTTTTCTTCTGTCACCAAAACCTGGGGCTTTAACAGCACTTATATTTAAAACACCACGAAGTTTATTTACAACCAAAGTTGATAAAGCTTCACCCTCTACATCTTCAGCGATGATAAGTAAAGGTCTTTGTGTTTTTTGAACTTGTTCTAAAAGTGGAAGTAAATCTTTAAGTGAAGATATTTTACTATCAGCTAGTAAAATCCAAGGATTTTCTATCTCAGCAGTCATCTTTTCAGTATTTGTAATGAAATATGGACTTAGGTAACCACGGTCAAATTGCATACCCTCAACAACATCAAGTTCATCAGTGATACCTTTAGCCTCTTCAACAGTGATAACACCATCTTGACCAACTTTCTCCATAGCATCTGCTATCATATCACCAATATCAGTATCTGAGTTTGCAGATATAGATGCAACCTGTGCAATCTCTTGTTTACCATTTACTGCTTTTGAACCAGCTTTTAAGTTTGCTAAAATCTCATCACGAGCTTTATCCATACCTCTTTTAACTTCAACAGGGTTAGCACCAGCTGTAATATTTCGAAGACCCTCAGAAAAAATAGCATTTGCTAAAACTGTAGCAGTTGTAGTACCATCACCTGCTTCATCAGCAGTATTTGATGCAACTTCCTTAACAAGTTGAGCTCCCATATCTTCAAGTTTATCTTTAAGTTCTATCTCTCTTGCAACTGACACACCATCTTTAGTGATAACAGGAGCCCCATAACTTTTTTGGATAAGAACATTACGCCCTCTTGGTCCCATTGTTACTTTTACTGCATCACAAAGTTGTGCTACGCCTCTTGCTAAACTATTTCTTGCTGTATCTGAAAAAATTATCTCTTTTGCCATATTATGCTCCTATTATTCCAAAAATATCATTTGTATCAATTACCAAATACTTCTCATTATCTAAAGTTATTTCATTTCCAGCATATTTACCAAAAATAACTTTATCACCATTTGTTAATATTTTAACTTTTTTACTAACTGATACCACTTCACCTTGCGATGGTTTTTCTGTAGCATTGTCTGGTATGATAATTCCAGAAGCTGTTGTTGTTGCTTCTTCTAATCTTTTAACTAAAACTCTTTTTCCTAATGGTTGAAAATTCATTATTTTCCTCTTTTTATAATTTTATAGTTGTGATTTTATCAAATATGTGGTTAATATAGCGTTTAATTGTTTTGATTGTATAATATAATCAAAATAATTTCAAAGAGAGGCTTTAATGTCCATCATAATTAAATTTATATTTTATATTTTATTTGTAAATGTTAGTTTATTTGCTTATGATGATTTTATTGTAGATACTCATAGTAGTGTTTCTGATAAAGTTAAGGTAACTTCAAAATATATAGATAAAACATTAAATAACTGGTTGGTTTTTTCAGATGATAATAAAACTGATTTATTGGAAAAAGAGGTCAACTCAGTAGATTCTTTTTATAAAAATGAAAAATTTATAGATGAGACTGAAAATTCATTTGTTCGTCTTCGTATTTGGAGAAGTTATTCGAGTTTAGAAAATAGTAGGTTTAACATTGGATTAAGGGCGCATTTAGCACTATCCAAAACAAGAAAAAATCTAAAATTATTTTTAGAAGATATTAATCAAGATAATTTTAATAATATTTTATTAAAGGATGCATCTTCTGAAAGTTCTGCTATAGGTTTGAGTTATTTTACACTTGGATATTATGGTATTGATTCAAAATACTCACTTGGTATTCGTGGGTTCTATCCATATATAAAAATACGATATAAAAAAATATTTAAAATTAAAGATTGGTTGATAGAGCCATCGCAAACATTTAAGTATTCTACAAAAACAGATTTTACAGAGGAAACAAATTTATATTTTGATACTAAAATTGATGATTTAGATATGTTTAGAGTTCAATTATCAAGAGGTACTTCCTCTGATAAAAAGGGGATGGATTATTCTATGTCATTTCAGTATTTTTATTCACCTAAAAAAAATACTGGGGTAAGTTTAACTCAATCTTTTTTAGGAAATACAGAAACTATTAATTATGTAGATACTTATAATACAGAATTAAATTGGAGACAAAGTATTTGGAAAAAATGGTTTTTTTATGAAGTTAGACCTGGAATAGATTTTAAAAAGAGTTATGATTTTAAACCAAATTATAAACTTATGTTATTGACAGATTTTTATTTTAGATAAATAAAATCAATATGTTTACAAAATGAATAAAAAATAGTTTATAATCCCACAATAATGGAAGAGATATTTAAAAATATAAATTATTATAATCATATAGTCATAACATTGTCAAAAGATGTTTCTATCAATCATATAGCATCTGCTAATGCTCTTTACACATATTTGTTACAACAGCATAAGAAAGTTTCATTGTATTGTGAAAATAATAATTTTAATATGAATATATATTTTTTGCCTTGGATGGATAAATTAAAAATATCTTATCCATCTTCTGCGGATTTAAGTGTCAATACTATAGATTCTACTGAACTGTTTTCTATTTTTAAAGAGAATAATATTAAACTAAATCGTAAGATGGCTACTTCACTCTATGCAGGTTTGTTAAATGAGACAAATGGATTTAAAAGAGATGTTACATCTAAAGTTTTTATTATGGCTAAAGAGTTAATTGATAGTGGTGCAGAAGTTCAAAAGTGTACTAAATATGTGTTAAATTATCACTCTCTTTCAACAGTAAGATTTAAAGCTATTTTATTAAATAAAATGATTTTAAAAGATAATGCCACAGTAGCTTTATTTGATATTTATGATGAAGATTTAAGTTGTAGTGGAGCGAAAATACAAGATGTGAGCGTAGTGATAGATGAAGCGTTATCGTTACCTAGTATAGAAGAAGTTATAATAAAATATAATGGAAAAATCATAGAAAAAAGGATGAAATTTGAGAAAAAAAAATAGTTCCTCAATAGTAGGTTGGATTATTCTAGCAATGATGTTAAGTGGAGTTGTATATGTTTATAATTCTGTTATGTTTGAGAGAGTATCTCCTACTATATCTTTAAAAAATAATGGCTATTGGAATCTTAGAAAACCTTTAGAACTTAGTATGTCCGATGTTAGTGGAATTAAATCGTATAGAGTTATTTTAAAAACAGATACAGCTCAAACAATTTTATATGATGAACAACTAATAGTTAAAGATAATTTAGTAAATATAAAAATTAAACCACCACGAAGTGCTTATGCTATAAGTGATAAAATACTTACAATAGTAGTTGAAGTAGTAGATGGCAGTAAATGGGACTTTTTAGAAGGAAATATAAAAAAAGAAGAGTTTAAATTAATTATTGATAAAAAAAGACCAATGCTAGATATTGTAGGACACTCTTATAAAATATCAAAAGGTGGTTCAGCATTAGTTATATTTAAGGTTAACGATGAAAATTTAAAAGATATACGAATTAAAACAAATTATGGAAAAGAGTTTAAAGCACAACCTTTTTATAAAGATGGTTATTATATATCTTTGCTTGCATGGCCTATTACAGAGAAATCATTTAAAGCAGATATTATTGCTACAGATTTAGCAAAGAATAGTTCTAAATCATATATACCACTCTATTTAAAACAAAAATATTATAGAGTGTCAAATATAAAAATAAGTGATAGATTCTTAAAAGGAAAAATTGCAGACTTAGCTTATGAATTTGTTGAAACACAAGGTATCACAGATCGATTAAAACAATTTAAAATTATAAATGAAGATGTTAGAGCAAAAAATGAAAAACTTATTCATGAAATAACATCTAAAGTTTCAGATGAGATGATTAGTGATTTTAAAATAAATAAAATGTATCCACTTAGAAATGGAGCAGTTGTTGCTTATTTTGGAGATCATAGAAAATATACTTATGCTGGAGAACCACTTAGTGAAGCGTATCATTTAGGTTTAGACCTAGCTAGTAATTCATTAGCAGAGATTAGACCTCAAAATGGGGGTGAAGTTGTTTATGTAGATTATAATGGTCTTTATGGTAATATGCCCGTAGTATCTCATGGTCTTGGTTTATATACTTTATATGGACATTGTTCAAGTGTAAATGTCAACAAAGGGGATGTTCTTGAACCAAATGGATTCATAGCAAATAGTGGTAAAAGTGGATACGCTATGGGCGACCACTTACACTTTGGAGTTCTAGTTCAAGGTATAGAGGTTCGTCCACAAGAGTGGATGGATAAAGATTGGATAAAATTAAATATTACAAAAGTTATTAAAGAAGCTAAAAAAATAATTGATGGAAATTAGGCTATACCAATAAAATTTAGTTTTTATTAAAGGAAATAATAATGTATCAAACTACTATTAAAAAATCTGTAGAATTAGTTGGTATAGGTTTACATAAGGGTTCACCTGTTAAGTTAAGGTTAGAACCTTTAGAATCCAATAGTGGAATTGTATTTTATCGTAGTGATGTTGATATTGCTATACCTTTAAAGCCCCAAAATGTTGTTGATACAAAAATGGCTACTGTTATTGGTAAAAATGGATTTGTTATATCTACAATAGAACATTTACTTTCAGCTGTTTATGCTTATGGGATTGATAACTTAAAAGTTATAGTAGATGCAGATGAAGTACCTGTAATGGATGGAAGTAGTGTGAGTTATTGTATGTTACTTGATGAAGCTGAGACTATTGAATTAAATGTTCCTAAAAAAGTGATGCGTATAAAAAAAGAAGTAATTGTTCAAGATGGTGACAAGTATGTTAAGTTGTCTCCATCTCCAGATTTAAAATATGATTTTACAATTAAGTTTCCACATCCTGTTATAAAAAATCAAGATTTTATTTTAGAATTTACAAAACAAAAATATAAAGATGAAATCTCTCGTGCTAGAACATTTGGTTTTTTACATGAGGTTCAATATCTTAGATCTAAAGGTTTAGCTCTAGGTGGTTCATTAGAAAACGCAATTGTTTTAGATGAGAAAAAAGTATTAAATCCAGAGGGTTTAAGATTTTCAGATGAATTTGTTCGGCATAAAATATTAGATGCTATAGGTGATATGTCACTAATTGGGATGAATTTTATAGGAAATTATGAAGCATTAGCTGGAAGTCATGATTTGAATCATAAATTAACTATAGAATTATTAAAAAATGAAGAGAACTATGAAGTAATTGAGCTTGTTGGTGAAAAAACTGTAGAGTTAGAAAAAGCATATGCATAAGAGTATAGATGTAGTTTTAGTCGCGTTATCCTCTCCTATCCAAATTGGTATTTATGAAAATAAAAAATTAATTGATACAATAGTAAGTGAAAAAAAAAGTTCAGATATTTTGCCGACTTTATATCAAGACATTTTTGAAAAATATGATGTGAATAAACTATTTTTTGCTAATGGTCCTGGAAGTTTTATGGCTATTAAAATTGCCTATATATTTTTAAAGTCAATTAGCATAATGAAAAATATTGAACTTTATGCAACAGATGCCTTTAAATTTAATGAAAATAATCCTATAAAAGCGATTGGAAAGTTATACTTTGTTAAAGTTTCCCAAGAAATAAAAACTCAAAAATTAGAACTAGTTCCTAGTGTAAATTTTATGCTTCCAAACTTGCTTAATTATGATGAGTTTACTAAAGATACAGTGCCAATTTATAATATAGGTGCTGTTAGTTAAAAGAAATTAAATAAGGAAGAGAATTGGTTATAAGTGTACCAGCGACAAGTGCAAACTTAGGTCCGGGATTTGATTCTTTAGGATTGGCAGTAGATTTAAAAAATAAGGTTGAATTTCGTAGTTCGAGATTTTTTAGTGTTAGTATTAAAGGTGAAGGTGAAAATAATCCTAAGTTAAAAGGTAATAATCTATTTATAAGTATTTTTAATGAACACTATGGTCGTTTAACGAAGAAAAAACAAAATTTTAAGTTTACTTTTTATAATAAAATACCGATGTCAAGAGGTCTTGGTAGTTCATCAGCAGTGATAGTAAGTGCTATTGCTTCAGCTCATGAGGCTGCTAATATTAGAGTATCAAAAAGACGCATATTAAATCATGCTCTTATTTACGAAAGTCATCCAGATAATATTACACCAGCTGTTATGGGTGGTTTTAATGTAGCGACAGTTGAGAAAAATAAAGTTTTTTCACAATATAAGCATCTTCCATTATATTTAAAAGCTATTGTAGTTATTCCAAATAAGCAGATGAATACAGCAAAATCTAGGACAGTATTACCAAAATCTTATTCAAAAGAGAATGCTATTTATAATTTAACTCATACTGCTTTAACAGTAGGTTCATTTTTTAATGAAGATTGGGAGATGTTAAAATTGGCCTCACAAGATAGATTTCATCAAAAAGTAAGGATGAAACAATTACCTGAACTTTTTTCTGTACAAAAAATTGCTTATGAAAGTGGTGCTTTAATGAGTACACTATCTGGTAGTGGATCAACATTTTTTTCTATGGCTTATGATGATGATGCAGCTATGATTGCAAATAGATTATCACAAAAATTTCCTGATTTTGCAGTGAAAATTTTAGATTTCGACAACTCAGGATTGATTGTTGAGAGATAATCACTATTAAATCAAGAAAGATTTAGATATAATGGCGGAAAAATTTCATCAACCTATAAGAATGTGCATATCTTGTAGAAAAAGAGAAATACAAAGTAATTTAATTAGACTTCAATACAATGATAATTCATTAGAAGTATATAAGATGAATGGCAGAAGTTTTTATTTATGTAAAGACTGTGTTAAGGAAGAAAAGAAAGTTTTAAAATCACTAATGCGACAATGTAGAAGTGGTGATAAAGACAGACTGAAGAATAAACTAAAGGAGATCGTCGCTGATGATGGAGAAAGTTAGAGTACACGAAATTGCAAAAGAGTTAGGTATGGCGTCAAAAGAGGTTATAGCAAAAGCTTCAGATATGAAAATTGAAGTAAAATCAGCACAAAGTACATTAACAATGGAACAAGCAGAGTCTCTTGCAAATTTTATTATGAATGGTCAAAAGCCTGCTGAAAAGCCTAAAATTGTTAAGAAAGAACTTAAAAAATCTACAGTTGAAGCTCCTAAAAAAGAGTCTGAAGTTAAAAAAGAAGAAGTTACTAAAGATAAGTTAGAAAAAGATTCTGAAACTAAAGAAAAAGAGACAAAAATTGTAGAGGAAACAGCAAAAGTTGAGCCTGAGAAAAAAGAGGAAAAACCTGCTTCTGTAAAAAAGAATGATCCGATTAGTGGTATAAAACTTGTAGAACCTAAAGTATTACCAAAGATTAAGGGATCTGGATTAAAAATAGTAAAGAAGAAAAGACCTAAGGTAGAAGAAAATTATGATTTACCTAAAAAGCAAGCAGTAGTTTCTAACTATGGAAAAATGAGTGCAGAAGTTTTAGAGGAATTAGCTTCTAAAAAAAGGTCTAGACAAAGTTCATCAATAGCTAGAAAACAAGAGCAAGGTAAAAGATTAGATATTTTTGGTGGTTCAATGGCAGAAGTTTCTATGGATATGGATGGTCAAGTTACACTTCTTGATCTTAATGCTACAGAGAGAGCTCCATTAGTTCCAGAGCAACCAAGAAAGCCAAGACAACCAAAACCAGCAGGTAGAAATGCAAATAAAAAGCAAGCACCTCGTGGTAGAAGAGTTCGTAAAGAGAAAAAGAAAAAATATGTTAAAGTTGGACAAACTGATGAAGTGATCACTCATGTAGAGATTCCTGAAGATATTCGTGTTTATGAATTTGCTGAAAAATTAAATCGTCCAATGTCTGATATTATTAAAGTTCTTTTTGATCTTGGTATGATGATGACTAAAAATGACTTTTTAGGAAATGATGAGATTGAGATTCTTTCTGAAGAGTTTGAAGTTGAAGTAACGATAATTGATCCAAAAGATGAATTTAACTATGAAGATGATTCATTAGAAGATATTGAAGTTGATCCAGATGCAACTGAAAGACCTCCTGTTATTACGATTATGGGTCATGTTGATCATGGTAAAACATCACTATTAGATGCTATTCGTGAAGCAAAAGTTACAGAGGGAGAAGCTGGTGGAATCACTCAGCATATTGGTGCTTATACTGTTGAACAACATGGTAAAGCGATTACTTTCCTAGATACTCCGGGTCATGCTGCCTTTAGTTCTATGCGTCAGCGTGGTACTGATGTTACAGATATTATTATTATAGTTGTAGCTGCAGATGATGGAGTAAAACCTCAAACAGAAGAGGTTATTAAACTTGCAAAAGATTCTGGTGTTCCAGTTATTATTGCACTAAATAAAATGGATAAAGAAACAGCAAATCCAGATTTAGTAAAAGGTCAAATGGCTGAACGAGGGATGAATCCTGTTGATTGGGGTGGGGATATTGAGTTTATCCCTGTTTCTGCTAAAACAGGAAAAGGTATTGATGATTTATTAGAAAATATTCTTATAACTGCTGATGTTTTAGAACTTAAAGCAAATGAAAATTTAAAAGCTAAAGCTGCTGTAGTTGAGTCTTCACTTGAAAAAGGTCGTGGACCAGTTGCAACTGTTATTGTACAAAACGGCATACTTAAAGTTGGTGATTATGTTGTTTGTGGAGCTTCATTCGGTCGTGTTAAAGCTCTTACAGATGAGCATGGAAAAAGAGTTAAATCTCTACTTCCAAGTCATACAGCACAAGTTGCAGGTCTTGATAGTGTTCCAGCAGCTGGTGAAGTTATGCAGGTTATGGATAGTGATAAAGAAGCTAAAAAATACGCACTTAAAAGACATGAGTACGATAGACATAAAGAGCTTTCGCACTCTACTAAATCTACTCTTGAAGATATGACAGCTATGATAGCAGAGGGTAAACTTAAAACTCTTAAAGTTGTACTTAAAGCTGATGTTCATGGTTCACTTGAAGCTCTGAAATCATCTCTAAATGAACTTAGAAATGAAGAAGTTAAAGTAAATGTTATCTCTGCTGGTGTTGGTGGAATTACTGAAAATGATGTTGAACTTGCAAGTGCAAGTGAAAATTGTGTACTTTTAGGATTTAATATTCGTCCTACAGGTTCAGTTAAAGCTTTAGCAAAACAAAGAAATTTAGAGATTAGAAATTACTCTATCATCTATCAACTTCTTGATGATGTAACTGGTATGCTTACTGGCATGATGGCTCCAAAATACAATGAAGAAAATACTGGTCAAGCAGATGTTAAAGATACCTTCAAAACACCAAAAGGTATGATTGCTGGTTGTATGGTTGTTGATGGTAAACTTATCCGTGGTGGACTTGTTCGTGTTATTCGTGATGGTGTTGTTATATTTGAAGGTGAACTTACTTCTCTTAAACGCTTCAAAGATGATGCTGATGAAGTTGGTAATGGTTATGAATGTGGTGTTGGTATCAAAGGCTATAATGATGTTGTAGTTGGTGATGTTATTGAAACATTCAAAAGAGTTGAACAGAAAATATCGTTATAATAATGACTGAAGCACAAATAAAGCTAAAAAGGACTGACTCCATACTTGCGGAGTTAATCCCTGAGGCTCTTTCCCAATTAAATGACAATCGTTTACATGAACTAGACATTATAGAAGTTAGATGTTCTCGTGGTCGTGATGATGCTAAGGTTTATATAGATCCTACTTTTTTCACAGATGAAGAGAAAAAGGTTTATCTTAAACAACTAAGAAAAGCCCGTCCTATTATTGAAGATCATTGTAAAAAAGATCAAGGTTGGTTTCGTTGTCCTAAACTTGTTTTTGAGTTTGATGAACATCTTAAACAAGCTCAAAATATAGATGACCTTTTTAAAAAAATAGCAAATAGATAAGAAATAAAATTAAGGCAATAATAAGTATGAGTTTAGAAAAAGATATAGAATCATTAGTAAAATCAGTAGATATGGAACTTTATGAAATATCTACTGTTAGTGAATTTGAAGAGACTATTTATAGAATAGCTGTTATCTCTACTGAAATAGAAGATGGAAAAAGAAAACCAGTTTCATTAGATGCTTGTGCAGAACTTAGCCGTTTAATCTCTCCACTTTTAGATGTAACTCCTCCTGTTTCTGGTGATTATAGAATGGAAGTTGGAAGTCCTGGTATTGAGCGTAAATTAAAATCTATAAAAAACTTTCAATTATCTATTGGTGAAAAAGTGAAAATTGGTTTTAGTGATAGAGATAAACTAGAGGGTACTATTACTAAAGTAGAAGGTACAAAAATTTTCGTTAATGTAGATGATACTGAAGAGATATTAGAATTTGCTGAAATAGCAAAAGCTAAAACATATTTTGAATGGTAATAGACGATAATTTTTTTATGAGTCTCGCGATAGATGAGGCTTGGAAATACCAAGGTTTAACCTATCCTAATCCAGCTGTAGGTTGTTGTATAGTGGGTATCCATGGTGAAATACTAGCAGTAGAAGCACACCATAAAGCTGGTGAACCTCATGCAGAGGTAAATGCTTTAAAATCAGCATATTATAAAATCACAAATGATGATAGAGTTTTATCTATAAAATCATCTCAAGATATTCATATGTTTCTTCTAAGACATAATCATAATTTTTTTAATGGTGCTTCTGTATATACTACACTAGAACCTTGTTCACACATTGGAAAAACACCATCATGTGCATCTCTTATCTCTAAATTAGGTATAAAAAAACTTTTTGTTGGTTCAATAGATTTTAATAAAATAGCATCACAAGGTAATAAAGTAGTAGAAGATGCTGGTATAGAAGTTACAAATGGCATTATGAAGAATGAGTGTGATTTACTTTTAGAACCATTTAAAAAGTGGCAAAATAAAAACTTTGTATTTTTTAAATTGGCTCAACGATTAAATGGTTCAACTAATGGTCAAGTTAGTTGTATAAAATCAAGAACAAATGTACATGCTATGAGAGATGTCTGTGATTTACTAGTAATAGGTGGAAATACTGTAAGGGTTGATAGACCAACCTTAGATGCAAGACTAGTCAATGGCAAAGCCCCAGACATACTAATAATCTCTAGACAAAAAGAGTTTGATAAAACTATACCACTTTTTAATATAGAGGGAAGAGAAGTATTTATATCTGATAACTTTGATAAACTAAAAGAGTATAAAAACATCATGATAGAGGGTACGCAAATGATGTTTGAATTTTCAAAACCTTTTGTCGATAACTACTTGACTTATGTATCTGTACATCTAGAAGTTTTAAATATACAAAAAGAGTCTAAAGATATAATAATGTGGTCTAAATAAAGGGAAGTATAAATGAATAATAATGGTAATGAAAAACAGGAAAAAATTGTTTCAATGTTTGATGATATAGCTCCAACATATGACACAGCAAATCGTGTTATGAGTATGGGTGTAGATATATCATGGAGAAAGAAGGCGTGTGATTTATCATTTGAGTATTATGGAAAGAAGTCTATAGATAAAATTGTAGATGTTGCTTGTGGTACTGGGGATATGATGGGTTATTGGCAAAAACAAGCTAGTAAGGCTGATGTTTCAATAACAGAATTAGTTGGTGTTGATCCATCTAATGGTATGGTAGATGTTGCTCGTGAAAAATTTCCTGATTTTAATTATCATATATCAAAAGCTACACAGATACCTCTTGAAGCTGGGAGTGCTGATATGCTTAGTATTACTTATGGTATCAGAAATGTAGTACAACGACAAGAGGCATTTCATGAGTTTAATAGAGTTTTGAAAAAAGATGGTCTTGTAGTAATTTTAGAGTTTATGAAAGATGAGAAGAAAAATATACTTAAAAAAATAAGAGATGTATATATGCATAAAATCTTACCTTATGTTGGTGGAGCAATTTCTAAAAACCTTGAAGCTTATACATACCTTCCAGACTCTATAGAGAGTTTTGTGACTATTCAAGGGATGCAAAAAGAGTTAGAAAATGCTGGTTTTGAGATGCTTCACACTCAAAGTTTTTCTATGGATATTTCAACTTTAATGATAGCTAGAAAAAAATAATTTCAATGAATTTTTTATCTAAAGATTCTTCATTAGAAGAGTCTATAAAAAAGATGAAAATTGTTTTGTCTGATGCTGATTTTGAAGTTGATTTTTCACAACAAAAGCATCCATTACAAAACTGTTATTCAGTAAATCTTACATCAAAAAAATTACCTAACTATATATATTCAAATGGTAAGGGTATCCTCTCAGATGCATCTACTGCAAGTGCTTTAGGTGAGTTTATTGAGAGAGTTCAAACAAATAATTTTTTTATAGATTTTTATCTACCACAAAGAAAATCTTATCCTGATGAAGTTGTACTTGGGTATGAAGATAATTATTTAAGTGATGAACTTTTAGAGATTTATAATCCAAGTGATGAACTATGTGGTGATGATTTAGTTGATTTTAATAGTGATTATGAAGATAAAATTGTAGCACTTCCATTTATAAAACATTCTAGCAAAGAGAAGGTTTTTTTTCCAGTTAATATTTTATCAAACTTATATGTTAGTAATGGTTTAGCATCTGGAAATACTTCAGAAGAAGCTAGAGTTCAAGCTTTAAGTGAGATATTTGAGAGATATGCAAAGATAGAAATTATTAAAAATGGATATTCACTTCCGAAATTTCCAAAAGAGATTATAAAATCATTTGATAAAGTTTATAAAGATATAGAGGTACTTAGAGAACAAGGCTATATAGTAGAAGTTTTAGATGCATCACTAGGTGGAAAATTTCCAGTAACTGCTATATCTTTGATAAAAAACTCAACACTTTTTGTATCGTTTGGTTCACACCCTATCTTGGAAGTATCATTAGAGCGAACTATGACTGAACTCATGCAAGGGCGTTCTTTAGATGATTTGGATGTTTTTGAAACACCAACTTTTGATATGTCTATAGTAGCAGATAGTTTTAACTTAGAATCTCATTTCATAGATTCAACAGGAAAACTGGGATTTGCTTTTTTAAGTTCTACCAAAAGTTTTGAATATGCACCTTTTACTTATGATGGAAATTGTACTGTAAATGAGTATGATTTTTTAATGGATATTTTAAAAAAGATGGATAAAGAGAGTTATATACGAGAGTATGATTATCTTGGATTTTACTCTTGTCAAATTTTAGTGCCATCTATCTCAGAAGTTTATCCTATAAGTGACTTGATATATAACAATAAAAACAATGCTAAACTGATTCGTGATATGGTTCTAAATTTTGAGAATTATGACCCAGAAGATATTTTAGATGAGATAGAACAACTTGAAGATACTCTTGATGTTGAAAAATATATAGGTGTTATATTTGAAAATAATTTTACTGTGCGAGAATTTAAAGCTCAAATGCATCTATTACTTTTTAATAAAGATGAAGCTTTAGAACTGTTGGAATTTGGAACTTCAAAGATAGGGCTTATAGTATCTGAACTTATAAAGATGCAAAAACAAGGGTGTAATTTTAAAGAGTATGAAGAGGGTCTAATCAATATTTTTACAAAAGATAATCTTAAAAAAGCAAAAGATATTTTTAAAAATAGAAAGTTTTTAATAGATGTTTCTTTGCATCAAGATTATCATAATATGTTAGAAATTTATGATAATTTAGGACTTAAGAAAAATAAATTCTCTTAGTCCATTATCCTTATAGCAAACTGAGTAAAACAACTAAAAGTATTGGTGGTGTTACAATCAATCCAAATTTACTATATTGCCAAAATCCAATTTTTACACCTTTTTGGTTTAGTGTATGAAGCCAAAGTAGGGTTGCTAAACTTCCAAAAGGTGTCATTTTTGGTCCTAAGTTACATCCTATAATATTTGCATATATCATTGTCGTATTACTAATCTCCTTTAGTGCTATATCCATAACCATAACCGTTGGCATATTATTCATAAAAGCACTTAAAAAAGCACTTGTAAAGCCTGTTCCTACTACTGCTATAAGATTTCCTTGACTTTGTAAATAGTTTAAAAATATACTAATATATTCAGTTAGTCCTGCATTTTTTAATCCATATACAACTATATAAAGTCCTAAAGAAAACCAAACAACTTGCCATGGTGCATTTTTGATAATATGTATAGGTTCAACAGCTTTAAATAGATAAGAGATAACTAAAAATATAATTCCACCACCTAAAGCAAATACAGAGATAGGAATATCATAAGCATCTCCTACAAAATAACCTATAAGAAGCATAGCTAAAAATATCCATGAGAAGTAAAATAGTGTTTTATTTTTTAAAACACTATTAGCATCTTTTAGTAAGTCTATATCAACAGTTTTTGGTATATCATCTTTAAGTACAAATAGTAAAACAATTATGGAGATAATAACACTCACAATGTATGGAAAATACATATTACTTAAGTATTCTAAAAATCCTATATTAAAATAATTTGCTGTTACAATATTTGTAAGATTTGAAAATACAAAAGGTAAAGATGCACTATCACTTATAAAACCACCTGCAAGTAAAAAAGCTAAAATAGTTTTAGTATTTAGCTTAAGAATACGCATTTTCGCAAGTAAAATTGGTGTAAGAATAAGTGCTGCACCATCATTTGCAAATAGTGCTGATACAAATGCACCAAGTAAGATAGAGTAGATAAACATCTTCTTTCCATCACCTTTAGAAAATTTTGCCATTTTTAAAGCACACCACTCAAAAAAGCCAATCTCATCTAAAACCATAGATAATATGATAATACCAATAAATGCTAATGTCGCATCCCAAACTATACCCCAAACTGTAAATAGGTCTGAGTAACTAACTACTCCAAGTGTAAAAGCAACAATAGCACCTATTATGGCTGTAGTACCAATCTGTAGTCCACGAGGTTGCCATATAACAAATACTAAAGTTATAAGAAATATACTGCTAGCTAAGATCATTTTTTACCTTTATTTAATATAGGAATATTTAATTCCAAATAACTTATCTCATTTAAGATACTTTTTCTAAATACATCAAGTGGAGTTCTAACACTATAGTATGCCCATCTCCCTTTTCTTTCAACCCTTAAAAAACCAGCTTCTTTTAAAATTTTCAGATGTCTTGATACTCTTGATTGAATCATATCAAATGAATTTTCAATATCACAAACACAAACTTCACCATTTTTATCTATAAAACGAAGTATTTTTAATCTAGTTTCATCGTTTATAGAACCAATTGTTTTCAAAAAAATATCCATATATCTAAATCCTTATGAAAAGTATTATAGCAATATAATATTTATATATCAAGATATATAGATATATAATCTTTTTGATATAATTCTGTAATTAAATTATATAAACAAAGTTGAGAAAAATGGATAATATAAAAGATGTAATAGTAAAGTCTGAGTTTATAGAGAACTATAAAAATGGTTATCCTTTAGTCTCAAAAGAATCTATAGAAGATTGGATAGATATAAAAAAAGAGGGGATTCTTTTAAATCTACTAGATAGTAAAAAAAGATTTATTGCTAAAGGCTATTATGGTAAACAAAACAAAGGTTTTGGATGGGTTTTAACTTTAGATAATGATGAAAAAATTGATAAAACTTTTTTTATAGATAAAATCAAAAGTGCAATAGAGTATAGAAAAGATTTTTTTGATGATAATAATACTACAGCTTTTAGAATTTTTAATGGTGAGGGTGATGGAGTTGGCGGATTAACTATTGATTTTTTTGATGGATACTATCTTATCACTTGGTATAGCATCGGTATATATGAATTTCGTCAAGATATATTAGATGCTTTAAAAGAGAGTGTAGATTATAAAGGTATCTATCAAAAAAGACGCTTTGATGCGAAAGGGATGTATCTTGAAGATGCTGGAGATTTTGTTTGTGGTAAAGAAGCAGAAGCTCCGATTATTGTAAAAGAAAATGGCATTAAGTTTGCTATTTATCTCGATGATGGTGCTATGGTTGGAGTGTTTTTAGATCAAAAAGAGGTGCGTAAAACTCTTCGTGATAAATACACAAAAGGTAAAACTATACTGAATACTTTTTCTTACACAGGTGCTTTCTCAGTTGCATCAGCTTTAGGTGGTGCTAAAAAAACAACAAGTGTAGATTTGGCAAAAAGAAGTTTTCCAAAAACTAAAGAGCATTTTGAGATAAATGATATAGATGTTGCATCTCAAAGTATCATAGTGGAAGATGTTTTTGACTACTTTAAATATGCAGTTCGTAAAAAATTTCTTTTTGATGTAGTAGTAGTAGATCCACCTAGTTTTGCAAGAAGTAAAAAACGAACTTTTAGTGCAAACAAAGATTATGTAAAACTTCTAAAAGAGGTTATTCAGATAACAGCAAAAAATGGTCTAATAGTAGCATCTACTAATTCTGCAAATTTTAGTATGATGGCTTTTCATGATTTTATAAAAAAAGCGTTTAAAGAGTTGAATAAAAAATTCAGAGTTGAAGAGAGTTTTTCATTGCCAAAAGATTTTAAAGTGAACAGTAAATT
Source organism: Campylobacterota bacterium (assembly GCA_034659595.1). GTDB lineage: Bacteria > Campylobacterota > Campylobacteria > Campylobacterales > Sulfurimonadaceae > Sulfurimonas. The sequence goes on along the minus strand of JAYEHQ010000004.1, from coordinate 5,886 downwards.
TAAAGAGGGTGATTATCTTAAAGTTGTTTTTATTAGGAAAGTGAATTAATGCATACTCTAACAGTCTCATCACTAAATGAACAAATCCAAAGTTTACTAGAGAGTAGTTTTACCCGAGTTCTTGTCGAGGGTGAACTCTCTCGCATCACTTTTCATAATAGCGGACATATATACTTTACCCTCAAAGATGCATCATCTGCTATAAGTGGGGTTATGTTTCGTGGTAATGCATCGAAGTTAAAGTTTCGTCTGCAAGAGGGGATGAAAGTTATGCTTGATGGTGCTATATCTGTTTATAAACCTCGTGGAAGTTATCAGATAAACTGTTTCTCTATTGAACCAGCTGGTCAAGGTGCTTTAGCTTTAGCTTATGAACAGTTAAAAGAGAAGTTAGCATCAAAAGGTTACTTTGATGAATCAAGAAAAAAACAGTTTCCTAAGTTTCCTAAAAAAATAGCACTTATCACATCAGCTACTGGAGCAGCATTGCAAGATATGCTGAGAGTGGCAAACAGTAGATATAGAAATATTGAGATAGATATATATGATGTTTTAGTTCAAGGTGATAGTGCATCTATCTCCATAGCAAGAGCGATAAAAAAAGCTGATGTAAAAAATTATGATTTTATGGTAGTTGGACGGGGTGGTGGAAGTATAGAAGATTTGTGGGCTTTTAATGAAGAGATAGTCGCAGATGCAATATATGAGGCTACTACCCCCATAGTATCAGCAGTTGGTCATGAGATAGACTTTTGTTTAAGTGATTTTGTAGCAGATATGAGAGCTGCTACTCCAAGTGCTGGGATGCAGATGACTTTACCAGATACCAATGAACTTTATCAGTATCTTGATGGCATCTCCTCTAGTATGACACAAAGCATCTCTCAAATATTACACAATAAAAATGTAGAACTAAAGCATCTAAAAAATTCATTATCTCAAAACTCTGTAGAGAAAAAAATAGCTCTAAAAAAAGATGAGGTACAAAAATTAAAAACTACTTTTGAACAAACTATCTCTTTTAAGATACAGGGGTTTAGTAGAGAATTAGAACTTACTAAAAGTAGATTTCCACAAGTAATAGATGCTATTTTAAATAATTCAAATAATAAACTTTTAAATATGAAAAGAATGTTAGAGTCAAACAATCCAAAATTTAAAACAAAAAAAGGTTTTGCACAGATTTCACAAAATAAAAAAGTTATAGATATAGATTTTTTAAATAAAAATGATAATTTTGAATTGATGAGTGATAAAGTAGTTGTAAGTGCAAAAGTGATTAAAAAAGAAGTTATCTAAAAGGGTAGAGTATTTTGATAGGATGAACAATGTTCAGTTAAGCCTCTAAAGACAGCCTTGCACAGGAACTCTAAAACCTGTTTATTATAGCCCATTCGTTTCTCACTCGGATAAACTAATAGTGTTATGATATAATTATTTCCATTAAAAGGAAATAAAATGTCAAAAATTATTTTAGGTTTAGATTTAGGGATAACTTCTATTGGGTGGGCTTTAGTAAATGTTGATGATGAAAATATACAAAACAATAAAATAATAGATAGTGGAGTAAGAATCTTTACTATCGCTGAACATCCAAAAGATGGTAAATCTCTTGCTCTTCCAAGGCGTGAAGCAAGAAGTGCGAGACGAACTACAAAACGAAAAGCTCAAAAACTTCGAGCTGTAAAAAGACTTCTACTACAAAACAAAATAATCACACAAGATGAACTAGATAATCTCTTTATAGGTAACAAAAATCAAAAAGATGTTTGGGACTTAAGAAGAGAGGCACTTTATAGAGAGTTAGATGCCAAAGAGTTATCACGCATCATGATACATCTTGCAAAGCATAGAGGTTATGCATCTAACCGTAAAAGTGAAGAGGTAACTGATAGTGAGGGGAAAGCTGTTTTATCCGGTATTGGTCATAATAAAAAGGTTTTAGATAGTAAAGATTATTTAACAGTTGGCGAGTATATTTCTACAAAAAATAAAAAAAGAAATGGTAAAGATGCAGATGGCAAACTAAATTATGAGAACTCTATAGCTAGAGAGATGCTAATAGATGAAATAAAAATGATTTTTGCTAAACAAAAAGAGTACGGAAACTCTTTTGTAAATGATGAACTTTTAAAAGAGTACATAGATATAGCATTTAGCCAACGACCTTTAAAATCGGTTGCAGATATGGTTGGTGGATGTCCATTTGAAAAACAAGAAGATGGAGAACCTGAACCTAGAGCATCTAAAAGTTCATACAGTTTTGAGTATTTTCGAGCGTTGCAAAAGTTAAAAAATCTTAGAGTTATAGATGCAGATGCTAATGAGATGCCACTTATATTTGAGCAGATAAAACAGATAGTACAAAGTGCAAAAACTACAAAAAACTTTACATATAAATCTTTTAAAAAACTTTTTCCTCAGTATAAAGAGTTTCACATAAAAGGTTTGGTTTATCATGACCATAAAACAGGTGAAGTTAAAGAGCCTGAAAAAGTTAAGTTTTTAGATTTTTTAGCTTATCAAAAGATGCAAAAAGTTGTTAAAGATGTAGATAGTGAGTATTGGGAAAATATACAAAACGATATGGATATTTTAGATGCTATAGCGACAATACTTACTACTGAAAAAAATGACAAAAAATCAAAAGAGCAACTAAGTAAAATAGTAGAAAATAAAAAAGTTTGTGATGCACTTGTTGGTATTTCTTTTTCACAGTTTGGGCATTTGAGTAATAAAGCTTTAAAAAATATCATTCCTCATTTAGAAAATGGTGATGATTATGACAAAGCTTGTGATAAAGCTGGTTATGATTTTAAAGCTATTTTTCAAGGTAAAAAAACATTATTTCTTCCACCTTTGAGTAAACAAGAAAATTTGGAGATGACTAATCCTGTCGTAAAAAGAGCAGTTGCACAGATGCGATTAGTTTATAATGCTATAGCTAGAAAATACGGAGCTATAGATTCTGTTCATGTAGAGTTTACAAGAGATATTAAAAAGTCACATGATGATAGAAGAAAGATAGAGAAAGAGCAAGGTAAGTTTAGAGATGCAAAAGATGAAGCTAGAGTTCATGCTTTAGAAGTTTTAGGTTATGAACCAAATGCAAAAGAGCTTTTAAAATTTAGACTATGGAAAGAACAAGATGAGAAGTGTATATATAGTGGTAAGTATATAAACCCTACAACTTTAAGAGACTCTTACTCTACAGAAATAGACCACATCTTGCCATACAGTCGTTCTTTAGATGATTCTCTAAATAACAAAGTGCTTTGTTTGACAAAAGAGAACCAAGAAAAAGGGAATAAAACACCTTTTGAATATATGGATGAAGAGAGGTTTTTTGAGTTTAAACAAATGGTAGAGAGTTATAAAAACATAAAACAAGCTAAAAAAGGAAGGCTTTTAAAAACTAACTTTGATACTAGTAGTGAAGATGCTTTTAAAGATAGAAATAAAAACGATACCTCTTATATATCTAAGTTTGTAAAAAACTATATAGAAGCTCATATAGAATTTCGTGTGTCCCATTCCATGAACAGGAAAGGGATAAGAGAGTCTAAACAAAAAAGACATATATTTACTATGAATGGGATGCTAACCTCACAACTTCGCTACAAATGGGGAGTGGGGGATAAAAATAGACAAAACCATTTGCACCATGCAGAAGATGCTATCATACTAGCTTTTTCCACTCAGTCTATGGTACAAAAACTCTCAACAGTTTCGGCTAAAAGAGAGGGCTATATATATAAAACAAAAGAGGAAAAATCTAAAAATCTTAGATTTGAGACACCACTAGAACATTTTGGTGAAAAAGTAAGAGAGAGTGTAGGTGAGATATTTGTTTCACAGATGCCAAGACGGAAAGTTAGTGGAGCTGGGCATAAAGAGACTATATACTCAAACAAAACTTTTAGCCATAAAAAAGAAAATAAAAAAGTTGAGCATCTAAAAGGTGGAAGTAAAACAAATAATGTAAAACTAAAACATGGTATAGCACTAAATGACTCTATGCCAAGGGTGGATTTGTTTCAAAATAAAAAAACTAAAAAATATTATCTTGTACCTATCTATGTAAGTGATTTTGTAAAAGATACCCTTCCAAACAAAGCTATAGTACAAGGTAATAAACCGTGGATAGAGATGGATGATGAGTATGAGTTTAAGTTTTCTTTTTATAAGAGGGATTTAATAGAGGTTCAGACTAAAAAAACTGCTACTAAAGAGTCTTTAGTAGCTTTTGGATATTTTAATACAGCAGTTAGTTCAACAGCTCAAATATTATTTAATAATCATAAAGGGGATGAAGAATTTTTATTTGGCTCTCAAAATCTAGTATTTATAAAAAAATACCAAGTAGATGCCTTAGGAAACTTCGTCGAGGTAAAACAAGAAAAACGCCAAGGCACTATAAAAGAGGGTAGAAAACTTAGAAAAAATAAAAAGAGTAAATAGTGAGTGCATGGAGAACCATACTCGTAACTAAGCCATGTAGGCTTAGTATGAAAAACCTACAACTAGTTTATGAGCCAAAAGATGAGCCAATCATAACAGTACCACTAGAAGATATAACGGTTATAGTGTTAGAAAGTAGCCAAACTACTATGACCATAGCACTACTTAGTATGTGTGCTGAGAAAAATATAGCTATATTTAGTTGTGATGGCTACCATACACCAAACGGACTTTTTACCCCTTTTCATCAACACTCAAGACTATCTCAAATAGCCCACATACAAAAAGATATGAAACTTCCTCTAAAAAAGCGTATATGGCAAAAAATTATCTCTCAAAAACTATCAAACCAAGCACAACTTTTAGAGTATTTTAAAAAAGATAACTTTGGTGTAGAAGTATTAGTAGATGAGGTGAAGTCAGGTGATAAAGAAAATTTAGAAGCACTCGGTGCTAAAAGATACTGGCATCTACTCTTTGATGATTTTATAAGAGACCAAAAAAAGCTAGACCCTAGAAATATAGCCCTAAACTATGGCTATAGCATCATCCGTGGAGCGGTGGCTCGCTCACTAGTAGCTTATGGATTACTTCCAACATTTGGAGTGTTTCATCACTCTGAAGTCAATCCTTATAACTTAGCTGATGATATGGTAGAGCCTCTTCGCCCTATGGTTGATATGGTGGTGAAAAAGTTAGAGATAGATGATGAGTTAGATATAGATATGGCTAGAGATATAAAAGCTAAACTCTTAAGTGTACTTGATGCAAAGATGCAACTAAATGGTGAGAGTGTAACAGTGCTAAATCTATGTGACATAATGGCTCAAAACTTTGTAAAAGCTATGAAGTTAAATGATGCCACTAACTTTAACTTACCATCAGTAGTATAAAGGTGGCTAAGTTTATGTGGATATTTGTATTTTTTGACTTACCAACAAAGACAAAAAAAGATAAGAAAAAATATACAGAGTTTAGACGCTTCTTACTCAAAGATGGTTTTATGATGATGCAGTACTCAGTATATGCAAGAATCTGTAAAGGTGATGATAGTGTAGATACCCATAAAAAAAGGCTAAAAGAGCATCTACCATCAAAAGGAAATATAAGGATGCTATCCATAACAGACCTACAATACTCAAAGATGGAAACTCTAGTGGGTGAGAAAAAAGAGGGGGAAAAACTAGAGAAAAAACAACTTTTGCTTTTTTGAGTAAAAAGGTTACAAAAAGAGATAAAAAACTTGAAAAATATCTACATAAAAATGATGTTTTTTATAAAAATAAGAGAAAAAATCATAAAAACTTAAAAAAAAATCATAAAATAAAGTGAATTTTTGAAGATAAAAAAGCTTGAAAACCCCTTAGTGCAAGGGGCTTAGAGAGTCGTATTATAGCGTATCCGAGTGAGAAAGGGGGCTATAAC
>JAYEHQ010000003.1:0-6814 GCA_034659595.1 Campylobacterota bacterium | reverse complement strand
ATACAGTTGCCGTGATACACCCTTACATGATTCTTCGTGGTATTGGTGGAACTCTATTCCTTATAGGTGTATTTATGTGGGGTTATAATATCTTTAAAACAATGTCTGCTCGTCCTGTTGAAGAGTCAGAACTACATTCTGCAACGCCTATGGGCGCATAAAAGAAAGGATTATATTATGTTTCATTGGTTAGAAAAAAATCCGTTTCTTTTTTCGGTTGGTGTTTTTTTAGTTACTGCTTTTGCTGGTGTTGTTACATTGATACCAAGTTTTGCTGAGGCTTCTCGTCCTGTAATCGGTACAGCTCCATACTCTACTTTAGAGTTAGCGGGTCGTCATGTTTATATTAAAAATAGTTGTAATGCTTGTCATTCACAACTTGTTCGTCCATTCAAATCTGAGACTGATAGATATGGTAAATATTCACTAAGTGGTGAGTATGCTTATGATCGTCCTTTTCTTTGGGGTTCAAAAAGAACTGGTCCAGATTTAATGCGTGTTGGTAATTATAGAACTACTGAATGGCATGAAAATCATATGATGGATCCAACTGCTATTGTTCCTGGTTCAATTATGCCTGGTTATAAATGGATGTTCACGAATTTAGTTGATATTGATACTGCTTATGCGGAACAATTAACAACAGAAAGTCTCTTTGGTGTTCCATATAATAAACCTGTACCTATGGAAGATGGTTCAACTAAAACTATAAAAATGGGTGCAACTGTTGAAGAAGCTCATTCATTAGCATTAGCTGAAGCTAAATTAGTAGCAGCAAATATGAAAAATCAAAATGTTAAAGATATGGTGGCTAAAGGTCAGATTCCAGAGATTGTTGCAATTATTGCATATATGAATTCTTTGAAATAAGGGATTGTAATGAGTATTGCTAATTTACAAGGTTATGCTTATGTTGTTGCAGGTTTTTTTTCTGTAGTAGTTTTATATGCCTACATATATCACCTTTATACTAAAAGAAAAAATGCAGATGGTACAGATTATGAAGAATATAGCAATATGGCATTACATGACGATATATCAGACACTCCAGTGACTGATAGATCAGATGCTAAAAAGAAATAGGAGAGATATATGAATAAGCTTTATCTTGGTGCAGGTGTTGTAACTGCACTTATGCTATTTGCTACATATATATCATTTGACTTTAAACATGGTTCGAGTGATATTGTAAATCAAATAGCTATATTAGGTGCTGTTGTACTAGTTATTGCAACAATATTTGTTGTTGTAAAATATGTTCGTCAGATGCAGACTGATACTGTAACTGGTGAATTAATGAGTGAAAATTGGGATGGTGTTGGTGAATATAACAATCCATTACCAAATGGATGGTCTATAGTATTTTTATTAACAATGATTTGGGGAATGTGGTATTACACGATAGGTTATCCTGTAAATGCTTATTCACAAATTGGTGAGTATAATGAAGATGCAAAAGTTTTAAATGATAAATTTAAAGCAAAGTATAAAGATATTACTGGTGATAAACTTGTAGAGATGGGTGAATCTGTTTACCTTTCTAACTGTGCTGTTTGTCATGGTTTATCTGGTGATGGTATCGATGGTCAAGCTGCAGATCTTAATGTAAGACTTCAAGCTAATGTTGTTAAACATGTAATTGAGCATGGTTCTAATAACAAGCTTCTTGGTATGGAAATGCCTATGCCTGATCGTAATGGACTTTTCAATGCTAATACAGGAGCGATGATTACTGATTCTGAAATAGATGCAGTTTCTAAGTTTGTTGCTAATGGTATGAGTGGTGCTGGTTCTGATGTATTTGCTGGAACTTGTGCTGCTTGTCATGGTGCAGATGGTAAAGGTATGGATATGGTTGCTCCAAATCTTGCTAGTTATGATTCAGCTTTAGTTGTTAATGTTGTTGAAAATGGAAAAATTGGTGCTATTGGAACAATGCCTAGTTTAGATGTTCTTAATAATAAACAAAAAGAAGCTGTTGCTGCTTATATTCAAGATATAAGTAAATAAGGAGTTTAATATGAATGAAAATAGAAGTATATTTGCTCTAGATGGTATCGTTGGTATGTTGATTGCAACAGTATTATTACTTAGTATTTTAGCTGGTCTAACAATATGGGGTATTACTGTTCAAAAAGATAATGGCGAAAATTTTTATAAAATAGTTAATGCATCAGAAATCAAAATGATTAGTAAAGATAATGCTAAACATGTTGTTGATGTTAAGTAAGGAGTAACAGATATGGATAAAATACTTTCATGGGGTCTAGTTATTATGGCTATTTATACACTTTATGCGGTGTTTACACCTAATCACCTATTCGTAGGTTAGGGGAAGTTTCTTTGAAATTTTCAAGAGGGCTAGTGGCCCTCATCTTCATTTTATTTTTTCAAAATATTTTAATTGCTGATGAATATTTATATAAGGATGAAGTAATAAAAAATCCTAATTTTAGAGAAAATGTAAATAAATTGGGTTCAGAACTTTATCAAAATACAGGGATTAAACTAAAGCTGGTTTCAATTAAAAAGTTTGAAGGATTTTCAAATATTTTCGAATATGAACAAGATTTGATAAAAAAGTTTAAAGAACCAACAATAATTCTTGTTTTCTCTGAATTAGATAAAAAAGTTGATATACATACAAATGATCTATCTTTGTATAAATATTTTGATAAAGAACAAGTGTTAAGTCCAGCTGCATCTCCATTGCAAGCATTTGCTGTTGCAGTAACAAGTAGTAAAAATCTAGATAGTTTTATAATGAATTTAACTAATTATGGTGGAACTATACTTCCTCTTATAGGCTTAAAAGCTAAAGAAGAAACTATAGGTAAGTATAGTGCTGCATTATATAATGGTTACACAGATATAGCAGAACAAATAGCTGCTAATAAAGATGTAACACTTGTTAATGAAGCTGGTAATGCAAATAAAAATTTTATATCTATATTGAAATTGTTTTTTTATGGTTTTATAATTTATGCTATTATTCAATATGTTAGACGATTAATATACAGGAGAAAACATCCAGATGAATTTGAGTAGTGGAAGAATATGGCCATATACAATCTCTTTTCTTATAATATTAGTTTTTGGTTTTTGTGTTGCAACTGTTATTGTAACAAGTAACGCTGATATTCAAGAGAGTGATTTTAATATGGATACTTACCAAGAGGTTAATATTAATATTAATGAAATAATAGAAAATAAAATTTCTTTTAATCAAAAATATAAAGTTGAATTTTCAAGTGATAGTTTATCGGTAGATGATACTACATTAAAATTTATTGTACAAGATTTGAATTTAAAGCCAATTGATAATGCTAAATTTAATGTTATTTTAAATCGATCAATGGGAGATATTAAAATTAATCTTGAAAAACCAACTGTTGATAATGGTATCTATAGATTTAAAAGTGTAAAACTTACTCACGAAGGTGTTTGGAATATATTGGTTAGGGTTGATATAGCTGATAATTACAGATACTATAATTTAAAAGTAGATACTAGAACACAGGAAATTTTCGATAAATTTAAAGTGTTAAAAGTTGGTGATAGAGTCAAAAAACTTTTACATAATTAGATTATGGATAACAAAACCATAGTTCTACCCTCAGCTCGTGCAATACGCCACGAGCAGTTTCTCATAGATAAACAAACACTTTTTTTACCCAACTTTATCACTATGAGTGAATTTATATCTAAACTTTGTATAGTAAAAAACTATAAAATAGTTGATGATGATACTAGAACTTTATTACTTTTAGATGCAAGTGATTTTAAAGCATTTTCATCTTTACAAATACAAAGAAACTTTTTTACATTTACAAAAAATTCATCATATATATTTAAGTTTTTTGAAGAGTTAAGTGCTGAAAAATTTGATATATCTAATTTAGAAAATTCAGATATATATGCAGAATTTGAAGAGCATATTGAGATACTTCAAGAACTTTATCTAAGATATGAAAAATTATGTAACGAAAAACAGATACTTGATAAGATTTTTTTACCTAAACTTTATAAATTTAACTCATTATATGCATCTACTCATAAAGAGATAGAGTTACATATAAATGGACATCTAACAAATTTTGAATTTGAACTATTAGAAAAATGTAGTAAACTTTGTGATATAACTATAATCTTTAATACATCTATATTTAACACTAAGATGCAAGATAAGTTTTTAAAACTATTAGGCATCGAATTAGATGCAAATTTCAGATATAAAATATCTTTAAATACAAAATCTATAATAGAAAAAATACCAATTATTCAAAATAAAAATATATCGTGTAACTCTTTTAGTGAATCATTACTTCAAATAGCATTTGTAAAGCAAAAAGTGTATGAGTTTATAAAAAAAGGTTATAAACCTCAAAATATAGCAGTAATTTTACCTAATGAGGCAACTGCGGTCACACTGAAATTATTTGATGATAAATCAAACTTTAACTTTGCAATGGGTGAAGGATTTAATAAAACTCAAATTTATGAAAAACTAAGTGCAACTATACAGCAGATAGACCAAAATACAAAAGAAAATAAAGCACGATTAGATAGAGTAAGTGATGATGTTTATGTAGAACTATTAGCAATTTATTTTAAAAATATAGAAGAAGTAGATGTTATAGAGTTTTTGCAAAAGTATAAAGAAAGCTTTAAAAGTAAAAGAGAGATTAAAATCTTTGAAGAGGAGATTTATAGTTTTAAAAATATTTTACCAAGTTTAAAAGAGATGAATATTAAGTCAGTATTATCTCTATTTTTGCAAAGACTTTCAACTAGAACTTTAGATGATGTGAGAGGTGGACAAATAACTGTTATGGGCGTACTTGAAACCCGTTCAGTAGAGTTTGATGCTATAGTCATAGTAGATTTTAATGATTCAAATGTACCTAAAAAGAGTGATAAGGATATGTTTTTAAACACTAGCATCAGAGAGATGGCAAATTTACCAACTATGGGTGATAGGGAAAATTTACAAAAACATTACTATATTCAGCTTATAAACTCCTCAAAAGATGTGGCTATATCATTTGTAAATTCTAGTGATAGTAGTGAATCAAGGTTCTTAAAACATCTAGGTATAAAAGCAAAGCCAATAGAAGATGAACAACTCTATGCATCTATACTTTTTCAAGAACAAAAAAGTGATATAAAAGCGGATGTTGAGATAGTGCGTGAATATAGTTTTAAGGGTATAAAGTTATCAGCTACAAGAGTTAAATCGTTTTTAACCTGTAAGCGGAAATATTTTTATAACTATGTAGAGAATTTAAAAGGTCACAAAATCCCAAAAGATATGCCAGAGGAACATGAGATAGGTACAGCTGTTCATGAAGCTTTGAAAAATCTTTATACTAAACAAAACAGCTACTCAGATGCTACCAAACTAAAGCATGATTTGGATTATGAACTTGAATGTCAAACAACAGATAATGAGTTAGATAAATATCTTATAGCTTTGCAAAAAAAGAAGATGGAACTGTTTACTCAAAATGAGATAAAAAGATTTAATGATGGTTGGAAAGTTTTAAGTTGTGAACAAAACTATGAATGTCCATTTGCAGGGACAACTTTAGTAGGTCAAATAGATAGAGTAGATAAAAAAGAGAATGAGATATTTGTACTAGACTATAAAACAGGTTCATACCCACTATATACTAAAAATAGTTTTACAGATGCTACAGACTTTCAGCTAGAGTTTTATTATCTTTTAGCACAAAGTCTAGGCAATGTAGCTGGAGTTGCGTATTATGATTTGAAAGAGTCAAAAATAGTACAAGAGGCTTTTTTAGAAGAAAAACTAGAAATTTTAAAGTCAAATATAAAAGATATGTTGATGTTAGAAGAGATAGAGTTTAGTAAGTGTGAAGATACGAAGAGTTGTTTGTTCTGTGATTATAAAGTTATCTGCGGTAGGGAATAAGTTATAATTATTGAAATAATATAGGAGTTAGATATGTGTGCAATAGAATATTATAATTATGATGATTACACTAAGTGGGAAGGTAATTGGGAACTTATAGATGGAATTCCTCTAGCAATGTCTCCAGCCCCTATGAGAAAACATCAAAGTATAGCATCAGAAATAATAAGATATATTGGTAATCAGTTAGATGATTGTGTATTTTGTGAAGTTTTAGGTGAGGTAGATTATAAAGTAAATGAAGACACAGTTTTAAGACCAGATATAGTTTTAACTTGTGGTGAAACAAATGAATCACACCTAACAAAAGCCCCAGAAATAGTAGTAGAAATCATCTCAAAATCTACTGCAAAAAGGGATGAAGTTTATAAGTTTGATATATATGAAAAAGAGAAAGTAAAGTACTACATCATAGTATATCCAGATGATTTAGTGGCAAAAATATATAAACTAGATGGTAAAGAGTACGACAAACAAGGTGACTTCTCTTTAGAGAGTTATAACTTTGAAAATACAACTTGTAACATAAGCTTAGATTTTGAGAGAGTTTTTAAGAGGTATAGGTAAATGAGAACTCTAATATTAAAGATTATAAAATCAAATGATTAATAAAAGTAGAATAGGTAAATCCCACTTCCGATAGTTTGAAGAATCTAAAACCCTAAAAATAGACTTTAAGTTTAAATTAAAATTTCATGGGATTTACATAGAAATAGAAGAAGATTTTAGTATATTAAATAAAGGTGTATTTTTATCAAACCAAACCGTAAAACCACCTCTTTCAAGGGGTGGATATAAGGTTTAAAAGCTTTAGCTTTTTAATGTGGTGTATCTTGTTGTTGAATATATTGTTTAACAATTTCAAGCGGAGCACCA
>JAYEHQ010000002.1:3689-6902 GCA_034659595.1 Campylobacterota bacterium | reverse complement strand
ATAAAACAAAAAATGGAGATTATTACTGGGTATTTGCAAATGTTACACCATCTGTTGATAACAATGATAATATCATAGGGTACTTTTCAGTTAGAAGAAAGCCAAATCCATCTGCTATTAATATTATCTCACTTATTTTTAGTGCTATGGATAATTTTACTAACTTTACTAAATATATCTTTAGCATTCATTATTTATAAATATGTATATGGTGTAAGAATGAGTATAAGAAAGTCTTTCGCCGTTTTAAATGCTACTATAAAAGGTGATTTTGAATCGAGAGAAACAAATATCATAGAAGCTGGAACTTTAGGTAATTTATCTTGGACTATTGACAACTTTATGGATCAGTTCGAAGTTTTTATGAGAGAGGTCAATACATCTATAGACTATGCATCTAGAAATAAATATTTTAGAAGAATTAATGCCACTGGATTAAATAAAAGTTTTCAAAAAACAGCAACAAAAATAAATAAAGCCATAGATGCTAGGTAAATCCCATGAAAAATAAATTTAAACTTAATATCTATCGGAAGTGAGACTTTAGTCTCGCCAAATGTTAAATAGGCTTTAAGCTTAAATTAAAATTTTATAAGATTTACATAACTAAAATATAAGCTAAATAAATATAATTAAAAAAAAAGTAAAAATTTGATAATATATCATTATTAAAAGTCACAATAATTCTTCTCACAAAGTGAAGTCTAAGTGACTTTGTATAATTTTTACTAGGAATAAATATGAAATTTTATATAGCTACAGACCACGCAGGAATAGAACTTAAAGACTATACAGTAGAACTTTTGAAACAAAAAGGTCATGAAGTTATTGATTTAGGTCCATTTTGTAAAGACAGAGTTGATTATCCAGACTATGCTCATAAAGTTGCTACTAGTGTATTAGAAGATACAGATACTCAAGGTATCTTAATCTGTGGAAGTGGTATAGGGATGAGTATGGCTGCTAATCGTCATGAAGGCATCAGAGCTGCACTTTGTCATGATGCATATACAGCTATGGTTGCTCGTGGGCATAATGATGCAAATGTTTTATGTTTTGGTGAACGCATAGTTGGTAAAGGTGTAGCAGAATCTATATTAGATGCATGGATTGCAGGTGGATTTGATGGTGGTCGTCACTGTGGTAGAGTTGAAAAAATAGAACTTTAATAGGAATTTAATTATGTTTTGGGAATGGTCACTTTTAACAATAATGTCAATACTTTCTATCTATCTATTTGTTAAAATGTTTTACTTTAAAAGTATTACAAACAAAGAACAACGCGGAAATGATTTGATGAAAATGACACTTCAAGAAGCTGAAATACTCATCAGAAAGTACCAAATCCAACTTCAAAGAGCATTGGGAAATGTTGATATTTTAAGTGAAGAATTAACAAAACTAAGAAATGAACTAAAAATCGTAAAACAACGAAATACAAAATATAGACAAGAAACAGATAGACTAAATGGCAAAATCAAAGCACTAGAAAGCAGAATAGAAGCACTACTATAAACTAAAAGAGGAATCAAAATGCTAACACTTACAACACAAGAAAGATTAATAATACAAAATGCAATAAGAGATATTAAAGATTTTCCTAAACCCGGGATAGTTTTTAAAGATATAACTACACTTCTAAATGACAAAGAAGCTTATGGGATATTGATGAATCATCTTTGCCAAAGATATAAAGAATATAACCTAGACTATATAGCTGGTATAGATGCTAGAGGTTTTATATTTGGTGCTGCTCTTGCTCAAATGTTAAATGTAGGTTTTGTACCTATCCGTAAAAAAGGGAAACTTCCATATACAACTATTGCTGAAAAATACTCTTTAGAATACGGCATCGATGAAGTAGAGATTCATATAGATGCTTTTCATAACAAAAATGCAAGAGTATTAATGATAGATGATCTTATAGCTACAGGTGGTACTGCTAACGCTGCTGCAAAACTTATAGAACAAGCAGGTGCGACTTGTGTAGAAGCTTGTTTTATCATAGGTTTAAGCTTTTTAGATGGTATCAAAAATCTTGAAGAAAAAACTGATGTATATTCTATAGTGGAAGTTAATTAGTGCTAAAACTAAGTGTTAAAAACTTTGGAGTTCTACAAGATATAGATATAGAACTCAATAAAACAAATCTTTTTATTGGTGATAATGGTAGTGGTAAGAGTACATTGGCTAAGTTGATAACTGTTATTACTGACTTTACTCTTGATGAAAATGGAATTGTTGAAAGACTTAAAGATTTCAATATTAATTTTCTTAATGAAGATTGTTTTATTGAGCTTAAAGAAGATGATAAACTTATTATAAGAATAATAAATGATATTATTACAATTTCCGAACTTTCAAAACATATAAAAAAAGTAGAAAAAGAAATTAATAAAATTATATCAATTGATGATTTTATTATAGAACAGGAAAAAAACAATAGCCTTAAATCAAAATACATCCCTGCAGAAAGAAACCTTATATCTCTTTTCAATCAATCTCTAAGTAATATGATTACTTCTAATATTCCTTTACCAAAAACCATTTTGGAATTTTCAGCTGATTACAATAAAGCAAGAAATGATATAAAAGAGTTGAATATTTTAGGTATGAGATATGAAAATGAAAACTCTCAAGATAGAATCTACTATGAGGGTAGTGACTTTTTAGGACTTGAACATAGCTCTAGTGGAATCCAATCTGCACTTCCACTATACCTAACTTTAAAATACTTCGCTTCTAAACATGAAAATATAATTATAGAAGAACCTGAGTTAAATCTATACCCGAAATCACAAATAGATACTGTTAAATATATGATAGAAAATCAACAAAATAGTTCTTTATCTATTATGACACACAGTCCATATATATTATCAGTTTTAAATATTTTACTTTTTGCATACAAAGCATCAAATACAAATGATATTTTAAAAGATAAAATTTCTAAAATAATCCCTAAAGAGCAACAGATAAACACTGATAACTTTTCTGCATATCTTATTGAAAATGGTATATCAAAAAGTATTAAAGGTAAATCTACAGGTATGATAGAAGAAAATGATATTGGTGATATGATTAGTAATGAATTTGGTGAATTAATGGAGATTTATAGAGAGTTTAAGAATGATAAATAACTTATCTGAATGTACTGAAACTATAGATGAGAAATATTTTTTCATCAAAGATGGAGATGAGGGGAAACCTGCT
>JAYEHQ010000002.1:2057-3589 GCA_034659595.1 Campylobacterota bacterium | reverse complement strand
AATGAATTTGGTGAATTAATGGAGATTTATAGAGAGTTTAAGAATGATAAATAACTTATCTGAATGTACTGAAACTATAGATGAGAAATATTTTTTCATCAAAGATGGAGATGAGGGGAAACCTGCTTGTGCTATTTATAATGATGATACATTTTGTTTTATAGAACTAAAATGTATTAAACCTAAATTATTAGCTAATACTAAAAGAAAAGCTAAAAGACAATTAGAAAATACCATTAATAAATTTAATAATCAAGATATAATTAAAAATAAAAAGCTAGAAGCATATATGTGCTTTAATTGTAAAATTGATGAAAATTATACAAAAAAAGGAGTTTAACTAAAATGAATAACTATATCCCATCCCCATCAAAATACGACCCAGATGAAAACGGACACTTCGGTATCTTCGGTGGTAGATATGTACCTGAGACATTGATGCCAGCACTTTTAAATCTAAAAGAAGAGTATGAAAGAATTAGATTTGATAAAGATTTTTGGGATGAAGTGCATTACTATCTAAAAGATTATGTTGGTCGCCCTAGCCCACTTTATTATGCAAAAAATATCTCTGAAGAACTTGGTGCAAAAATCTACCTAAAAAGAGAAGATTTAAACCATACAGGAGCGCATAAAGTAAACAATGTTATAGCTCAAGGACTAATGGCTAAAAGACTTGGTTACAAAAAAGTAATCGCTGAAACTGGTGCTGGACAACATGGTGTGGCTACTGCTACTATATGTGCATTGCTTGGATTAGAGTGTGAAATTTTTATGGGTGCTAAAGATGTCGAAAGACAAGAACTAAATGTTTTTCGTATGAAACTTTTAGGTGCAAAAGTAAACTCAGTAGAGAGTGGAAGTCGTACTCTTAAAGATGCTATGAATGATGGTATTCGTCACTGGGTTACAAATGCAAGAGATACTTTTTATATCATAGGAACAGTTGCGGGTCCTCACCCCTACCCTATGATGGTTAGAGATTTTCAAGCTATCATTGGTTGGGAAGCTAGACAACAGATTTTAGAAAAAGAAAACAGATTACCTGACCATGTTATAGCTTGTATAGGTGGTGGAAGTAATGCTATAGGGATGTTTCAGCACTTTTTAGAAGATGATGAAGTTGAATGTATAGGTATTGAAGCTGGTGGTCATGGCATCGAAACAAATAAACATGGTTGTTCTTTGAAAAAGGGTCGCCCTGGGGTTTTACATGGTCAAATGAGTTATACACTTCAAGATGATGATGGTCAGATTTTAGAAGCTCACTCCATATCTGCTGGGCTTGATTACCCAGGGATTGGACCCGAACACTCTTTTCATAATGATAATAAATCTATAACTTATAACCATGCAACAGATGATGAAGCATTAGATGCATTTGTTTGGTTATCTCGTCAAGAGGGCATCATCCCTGCATTTGAGAGTTCTCATGCTGTAGCATACTTGAAAAAACTACCAAATATAAAAGATAAACTAATTATTGTAAACTTATCTGGTCGTGGTGACAAAGATATGATACAAGCAAAAGA
>JAYEHQ010000002.1:0-1957 GCA_034659595.1 Campylobacterota bacterium | reverse complement strand
TGAAAATAGATTTAGTAAACGATATAAAAAGTGATATAAAAGTTGAATTTTTAACAAAAGAGACATTAAAAGAGTACAAGTACAAAAAAGTTCTAAAAAAAGCTGGTTTTAGTGCTTCTCAAGATAGTGTTTGTTTTTTACATAAAAAAGAGATTTTAGTTTGTGGTATTGAAGATAATTCAAATGACAACATTAGAAGTGTAACTACTGTAGCTATAAAAACCATAAAATCATCAAATAATAAATCCGCATCTTTTAGTGTTGATGAAAACAATATGCAAGGTATAGTTGAAGGTATTGTTTTAGGTGGTTATGAATTTAATACATACAAATCAAAACCTAAAAAATCATCTCTTAAAAATATCTATCTTGTTTGTGATGATATTGAAAAAACAAAAAGAACTTTTGAAGAAGCTATCATCATAGCAGATGCTACTAACTTTACTCGTGATATTGTAAATACAATTCCACATGATTTAAACCCACCCTCTTTTGCCGATCTTGCTGAAAAATTAGCAAAAGAAAATAATCTTGAATGTAATATTTTAGGTGAAAAAAAACTTGCAAAAGAGAAAATGAATGCAATGTTATCAGTTGGTCGTGCATCTATTCATGATAGCAAACTAATCCATTTAGCATATAAACCAAAAAACCCTAAAAAAGTTATAACACTTGTTGGAAAAGGTTTAACTTACGATAGTGGTGGACTTAGTCTAAAACCATCAGCGTCTATGGTAACTATGAAGATGGATAAAGCTGGTGGTTGTGCAGTTCTTGGTATGATAAAAGCTGTAAGTGAATTAAAGCTAGATGTTGAAGTTCATGCATTTGTAGGTGCAGTTGAGAATATGATAGGTGGAGATGCTTATAAACCTGATGATGTTTTAGTTTCAAAAAGTGGAACAACTATAGAGGTGAGAAATACAGATGCTGAGGGTCGTTTAGTTTTAGCAGATGTTTTAACTTATGCTCAAGAAAAAGTAGAAGCTGATTATATTTTTGATTTTGCAACTTTAACTGGTGCTTGTATGGTAGCAGTTGGTCAATATACCACAGGGATAATGGGTCATTCACACAAACTAAAGCACAATTTTTTCCAAGCTGGAAATGAGTCTGGTGAACTTGTTGCGTCTTTACCATTTAACAAACATCTTAAAAAACTTCTAAAAAGTGAAATAGCAGATATATCAAATGTAGCGTCTAAACCTTATGGTGGAGCAATTACAGCTGGTATGTTTTTAGATAACTTCATAAAAGAGGACAACAAAGAAAAATGGTTACACTTTGACATAGCTGGTTCAGCTTATACTGAAAGTCCATGGGATTGTAATGTATATGGTGGAACTGGTGCTGGTGTAAGATTTATGAGTAACTTTTTACAAAATATAAAATAACCATAATCTCGAATTTATTCGAGATTATGACTTGTTAATCCTACCCACTACACTTCCAATAATTTTTAAATCTTGCATATTATCTTTTAAAATCTCTTCATCATACCCATTATAAGAGTGATAAGATTTATTTTCACTAATAATCCTAACGCTACCATTTAACATAAATTTAATATTTTTCACTTGCAATCCAACAGAGGTATCTATAACAAATTTACCATCACTTTTAATAGAATCTTTTCTTATAGGTATATAAAGAACTATATCATCAGCACTCAAATATGGATACATACTATCACCACTTACAAAAAATGCAAAAATTTCATCATTCAATAGTTCTTTTTCTAAACAAATGTTATCTACATATATACTTTTTAATTTATTATTTTTAAATCCTATCTGTTTGAGTTCATTTTTCACATTTTCTTTGTTAAAAATATGTTTATATTTTAATGGATTTTCCCTTATCTCTTCAAATGCAATTTTTTCTCTCCTTTGTTTTGCCCCTACAAAAAAATCTTGTTCAGTAGCATCAAGTATATCAGCTAGAAAAAAGGTGTCAG
>JAYEHQ010000001.1:22406-27466 GCA_034659595.1 Campylobacterota bacterium | reverse complement strand
ATTATCTTATTATCCCTGTCCCCCTATAATTAGCAGAATGATAAATAGTAACACTATACTTTCTAGCATAAAATCTTAGTAAAAGTTTTTGTAATGTTGGTTCTATGGAGGGGGTGAACCATGCATTGTTACTTATAGCTATGACAAAATCTACATTTCCATCGTATATTTCAGCACATGTAGCTTCATAACAAATTGCGTTGCGAAACTTAACACCTTTTATCATAAAGTCTGTTGGTTTATGAGCTGTTTTAAAATCAGCTGCACCTGCGAAGAAAGTGTCATTTATAATTTTTTGTGCAAATTTTGGTAGGGGGATATACTCTCCAAATGGAACTAATACTAATTTTTTAGCTACCTTATATTCTCCATCTTGAAAAAGATAAGTTACATTATAACTTTGATGATTTTCATAAAGTAAACTTC
Source organism: Campylobacterota bacterium (assembly GCA_034659595.1). Taxonomy (GTDB): domain Bacteria; phylum Campylobacterota; class Campylobacteria; order Campylobacterales; family Sulfurimonadaceae; genus Sulfurimonas. Next base: position 27,040 of record JAYEHQ010000001.1, on the reverse strand, counting down.
CTGCAACTATTGCAATTTTATAAGATGCTAGTAAAAGTTGCTCTTTTAACAAGGGACTTTTATTCATATACATTGGAAACACAGATTCTGGCAATATTACTAAATCATATTTTTCATCTATAGCATTTTGAATTTTTGAATTTATAAGTTTTATAGTTGGTGTAAGTTGTGAAGCTTCCCATTTATCTTCTTGTTTTATATCTGTTGAGACTAGTTTTATTTTTAATGGTGCATCATTAGATATGGTCTCATTAAAATTAAAGGCAAAAAGAATTAATAACAAAGGGAAAAATTTAAAAGGTTTTTTAACATAATGAGGTAAAGATAATGCTATCAAAACTAAAATAAGTTGATACTTAAAAATACCTATATAACTATCTACAAAAAGAAGTTCTATCTGCATCCAGTTAAAATCAAATGGTTCAAAGAAACTAAGTAAAAAGAGTAAAATAGCCCGTATATATATCTTTTTAGTTAGTGCTAAAACACCAAAAAACAACATATATATAATTCCAAAACCAAAAGTGATGATAGGGGTCATAAAACCTACACCATTGTACTCAAAACTATAACCTATCCAATAAAACCACAATATCCCTATAGTAAAACCAGCTACTAAGATTGATTTTTTTGGTGCGTAAAGTAAGAGTGCTAAAGATGCTAAAGCCAAGATAGTATTTAGAGGTTTAGATGTGACTCCAAACTCCTCTAAATATATAAACGCACTAAATAATATGGCACTGAATATACCATATAAAAAGATATAACGATTAGGGTTATTTTTTAATAACAGTTCCAACACCTTCACTTGTTAAAATTTCTAAAAGCAATGAATGTTCAACCCTACCATCTATAATATGTGCTTTTTCAACACCACCATCTATAGCTTCAAGACAAGCATCTACTTTTGGTATCATCCCATCTGTAATAGTATCATCTGCTTTATAAGCTTCTATTTGTTCTTTTGTTAAAGTATCAAGTAGATTTTTTTCTTTATCAAGTACACCCGTTATATCTGTCATAAAGATTACTTTTTTTGCACCAATTGCAGCAGCAACTCTACTAGCTGCTAAATCAGCATTTATATTAAACCCAGGATGCCCTACTTCGTTTGCAGATGCGATAGGTGCAATAACAGGGATAAATTTATCAACTAAAAGATTTTTTATCACACTTGCATCTATATTTACTATCTCACCTACTAAACCATACTTTCCATTTTCTTTTGGAACAGCTGTTATGAAGTTAGCATCTTTACCTGACATACCAAATGCTTTAGCACCGTGAACATTTAAAAGTGTAGTAATTTCACTATTTATATTTCCACCTAAAACCATCTCTACAACTTCCATAACTTGCTCAGTTGTCACTCTCATACCATCTACAAATTCACTCTCGATTTCAAGTTTATTAAGCAGTTCATTAATCTTTTTGCCACCACCATGAACAATAACTGGTTTAATCCCAACAAGATAAAGAAGAATAATATCCTGTGCAAATTTATCTTTTAGTTTAGGAGAAGTTTGAGCAGAACCTCCATATTTTATAACAAATGTTTCATTCGCATACTTTTTAATATATGGAAGTGCTTCTAAAAGAGTTTTTGCTGTTTGTATTTTTTTTGTCAAAATTATTCCTTTTACTTTATAGTGCGATTATAGCAAACTTCAGTATATTTTCAGTATAATCGCGATAAATTTTATCTAAAAAGGATGTTTTGACATGGAAGTTATAAGTCAATTATTACCGTTTATATTTTTAATCGCAATTATGTATTTTGTGATTATTCGTCCACAGCAAAAAGAAGCTAAATCAAGAGAAGAGATGATACAAGCTCTTAAAAAAGGTGATAAAATAGTTACTAATGGTGGTTTCATTGTAGTTGTTCATAAAGTTGAAGAAGATTTTTTTAGTGTAAAAATAAATGATGATGCTGTTATGAAAATCACTAAAGATGCAGTAGCTAGACTTTATGAGACTGAATCTAAATAAATGAATTTAAATTATCGCATAGTAATTCTAGGACTTGCAATAATATTTGGTGTATTTTTTTCTATGCCATCACTTCTTCAAACTACTGAGGGGAAAAAGGTCAATTTAGGTCTTGATCTTCAAGGTGGTCTTCATATGCTTTTGGGTGTAAAAACTGACGAAGCTGTAAAATCTCGTATAAAATCTATCGCTGCTAGTGTTAAACACTTTTCTGATAGAGAAGATATTCTTGTTGATTCATTAAAATTTGATGAGAGTAGTGTTAGTTTTACTTTACTTGATATTGATGATGTTGAAAAAATGAAAGAGTTTTTATCTAAAGTAGATGGTTCAAACATCACTGTAAATCAAGAAAGTTTATCACTAAATTTAACTGATGAAGAGATAAAGAAGACTGAGAAAGAAGCTATCTCTCAAGCCATAGAGACTATCAGAAATAGACTAGACCAATTTGGTTTAGCTGAACCTGTAGTTGCAAGACAAGGTGCTGAAAAAATTCTTGTTCAGTTAGCTGGTATCAAAACCGCAGAAGAGGAACAACGAGCAAGAGAACTTATATCTCGTGCTGCAAAACTTGAACTTATGGCAGTAGATGAAGATAGGTCTGGTCGTGTAAATAGCATGAGTCATGCTGATGCAGCTGCTTATGGAGATATAATACTTCCAGATGCTAAAGACCCAAATCGAAAACACTTAGTCCGTGAAATTCCTATCTTAGATGGTGGAATGCTTACAGATGCTCATGTTGGTTTTGACCAAAACAATCGTCCACAAATTAACTTCTCTCTTAACTCTGAGGGTGCTGAAATCTTTGGTGACTTTACAGGTCGTAGTGTTGGTAAACATTTAGCTGTTGTTTTAGATGGTGTTGTTTATTCTGCTCCTGTTATAAATGAGAGAATCGGTGGTGGTAGTGGTCAGATTTCTGGTGACTATACTGTTATGGAAGCAAAAGATTTAGCTATTGCTCTTCGTTCTGGTGCTTTACTTGCTCCAATCTATTTGATGGAAAAACGCTCAGTTGGTCCAAGTTTGGGTGCTGATAGTATTCAAGCTAGTATGGTTGCACTTATTGGTGGATTTGTATTAGTTATTATATTTATGGTTGTTTATTATAGACTTGCTGGTGTTATTGCCAACATTGCTCTTATTGCAAACTTATTTATTATTTTAGCTGTTATGAGTCTGTTTGGTGCTACTTTAACTCTTCCAGGTATGGCAGGTATCGTTCTTACTGTTGGTATGGCAGTCGATGCTAATGTTATCATCTCTGAGAGAATCCGTGAACTGATTTATCAAGGCAAAAGTATCCATAAAGCCATAGAAGAGGGTTATGCTAATGCTATGCGTGCCATTTTAGATGCCAACATCACTACCCTTATAGCAGCAGTTGTTTTATACGCTTATGGAACAGGTGCTATTAAAGGTTTTGCTATCACTATCAGTATAGGTATTTTAGCTTCTATACTTACTGCAATTTTAGGTACTCATGGAATTTACCAAATGTTAGAAAAAAAGATACAAAAATCAAATAACAACCGTTTATGGTTTGGGATTAAAGGTTAGATATGGAATTTTTTAAATATACAAGAACCTTTAATTTTATGGGCAAATCTAAAATAGCAATGTTTTTTTCTATTGCTATAGTTTTAGCTTCTTTTACCATTCTTGCTACAAAAGGTTTAAACTACGGTGTTGACTTTGCTGGTGGAACTATAGTTCAAGTTAAGTATGATACTACTGCTCCAATAGATGATATGAGAGAGAGGTTAAAAACAAATAAACTTTTTAACAATGCATCTATAACTGAATTTGGTTCACCAGAGGAAGTTGTTATTCGTATGAAAAGTACTTCTGGTAGTGTCACTACAGATATAGGTGATATAACAAGAGAAGCTTTAAATGGTACTGGTAACTTTGAGATTCGTCGTGTAGATATAGTTGGTCCAAAAGTTGGAAATGAGTTAAAAGAAAAAGGTATCATGTCTTTAGTTTTAGCTGTTTTTGGGATTTTAATCTATGTGGCATTTAGATTTGAATGGCGTTTTGCTGTTGCATCTATAGTAGCACTTATACATGATGTATCTATAGCTTTAGGTGCTATAGCCCTAGTAGGCTTAGATGTAAACTTAGATGTATTGGCTGCACTTTTAACGATTTTAGGTTACTCTTTAAATGATACCATCATTGTTTTTGACCGTATCCGTGAGGGTGCTACAAAGTCTAAACATTCAAACTTACAAGAGATAATTGATGAGTCAATTACTAGGACACTAGCTAGAACGACTTTAACATCTCTTACTACTTTCTTTGTTGTATTTACTCTATTTATGCTTGGTGGTGAGATTATCCATCCATTTGCATTTACACTTTTAGTGGGTGTTGTAGTTGGTACATATTCATCAGTTTTTGTAGCATCTTCTATCTTGCTTAGATTTGGTTTTGATGTAAAAAATTATCATCAAAAACTTGCCCAAAAAGCAAAAAGAGAAGCTGAGAAAAATCGTATGAGACAACAGTTTGAATCTGGAGTTATGTAAAAGTTAAATTTAATATCTATCGGAAGTGGGATTGAAATCCCACTTCCGATAATTTAAGAATCTAAATCCCTAAAAATAGGTTTATAATGGTTGATTTAAAAA
>JAYEHQ010000001.1:0-22306 GCA_034659595.1 Campylobacterota bacterium | reverse complement strand
AGTGATTCAAAGAAATAATGCTAAAATTGAAATACATAATTACTATAAGGGTTTAAGCATTACAAACGATGCTGTAATCTCAAATATTAGTGAACATAGTGTAACAATAACAACAAAATATTTTCAACAAAAAGCTATACAAACTACAGGTAAAACACTGATAGTATCGGACGCACTCCCATTCAATATAGAATGCTCAAAAATTATGTCAATTAATTTTGAAAAACAAAGTGTAGAATTAAAAGAGTTGCATTTTGTCGAAACTTCCCCTATTAAAAGAGATACGGTTAGGATTGTTCCAGAAGATAAACATAAGGTTTCATTATTTTCCAATGGTTCAATTATTCATGCAGAGATAAAAATAGAAGATATTTCCTTAAATGCTATACGATTAAAATTAGATTTATTTCCATCTAACATAGAAAAAGGTACAGAAGTCAATTTAGATATAGTGCTTGAATTAGATAAAAAACCATTAATCATAAATACTACAGCTACTTTATTTAGAAAAGTAGAATTAAAATATGGCTATAGTGTTGTATTTATATTTGGAAAATTTAATAAAAGTGGCTTAACAAAATATATAACAAAGCGTCAAATGGCTATTATTAGAGAATTTAAAGGGATACAAAATGGATAAACACGATATAAAAACTTTTATTTACTCAAAAGAAACTAATCAAAAATATCTAAAAAAAGTTTTATTTACTATCGCTTTTACATGGACACTTATTATAGCTATATCTTTAACTTTAAATATTTTAGCACATTTTATTTTATGGATTATTATACTATTTGGAATTTTATATTTTATTATTAAGGAGAGTATTAACATAAGACAAAAAGATGAAATTTATAATGAATTAAAAAATAATCAAAAATATTTAACAATTCTCTTCGATGCTACACCAACTATTATGATTACAACAAATGGGAAAGAGATAGATAAAGCAAATCATGCAATGCTTAAATTTTTTGATTATCATAGTGTAGAAAAATTCAAAGAGGAACATAGTTGTATTTGTGATTTTTTTATAGCTGCTGATGGTTTATTAAGCTCTAAAATGGACAATCTAACATGGTTAGAATATTTACTTTCACAACAAGATAAATATCATAAAGCTAAAATGCTTAAGGATGATAAAGTACATACTTTTGTTGTTTTAGCAAGACCAATTCATATAGATAAAGATATAAAAAGTGTTGTGATATTTACAGATATTACTGAAGCTGAAGATGCCTACACAACACTAAAGGAACAAGAAAACATAATGATGGCCCAATCAAGACATGCTGCAATGGGCGAGATGATAAGTATGATAGCTCACCAATGGAGACAACCAATAAGTGTAATAGCGATGGGAGCAAACAATATCTTAGCAGATATAGAGTTAGAGATGGTAGATGAAACAACTCTAAAAAGTGGAGCAGAAGATATAGTAAAACAAACTCAAGAACTTTCAAAAACTATAAATGATTTTAAAAACTTTTTTAAACCAAAAACAGATGTTGAAGAAGTATTTCTTGAGGATATATTTAATGATGTATTTACAGTGATTGGAAAATCATTGGAAAATAATAATATAAAAGTTATAAAAGAGTTACCAACTGATCTAAAAATAAAAACTTATGCAAGGGAGCTGATGCAGGTTTTTATAAACATAATCAAAAATTCTAAGGAGGCTATAGTTGATAATAATAACGAGGGTAAAATATCAATATTAGTAAAAGAGGATAAAGGTGAAATAATTATAAAAATATGTGATAGTGGTGGAGGGATAAAAAAAGAGATAATAGGTAAAATATTTAATCCTTACTTTAGTACAAAAAGTAAAAATACTGGAACTGGCATAGGTCTTTATATGAGTAAAACTATAGTTGAAAGACACTTAAACGGCATACTAATAGCTTATAATACAGATACTGGTGCTTGTTTTGAAATGAAATTACCTATGAATAATGCACAAAGCAAAATTTATGAAGTGTAGTAAATGTAATAAAAAAACTATTTTTACATTATTTATATTTATTAGTATAATTTTTATTGTTTCAATATCTATGTTAAAGCATATTGAAAATTCATCTAAAAAATATGAGTTATTATTAAAACAGTCTTTAGTTCAAGAAGCGATTGCACATTTTGACAATATGGTAATAACAAGAAGTTGGAATGCTGGTCATGGTGGAGTATTTGTTAAACAAAACCATAGTTTAAAACCAAACCCTTACTTAAAAAACAACTTCATAAAATCTAATAAAGACGATACATTAATTAAAATCAATCCAGCTTGGATGACAAGACAAATATCAGAGATAAGTAATAATAAAAGTAACTATTATTATAAAATAACTTCACTAAAACCAATCAATCCAAACAATAAAGCAGATTCATTTGAAACAGAAGCTCTTCAATATTTAGAAAAAAACAGAAATGAAAAATATTACTATAATATAAATACTTTAACTCCTAAAAATAACCAATTTGATTTTTTAGGAAAATTAGTTGTAACTAATAAATGTATGCAATGTCATAGTTATCAAGGTTATAGTATAGGTGATATAAGAGGTGGTATTCGTGTAAGTATCCCAACTCAAAACTATACAAAATCATTGCTATATAATAAATCTCAAACATCTTTTTTATATAAAATTATTATATTAGTAGCTTTTATAATTATCTTAACAGTATCTTTGTTTTTATATAAAAATTATCAATATCAAATAAAACTTGAATCTGAGAAAAAAAGATTTCAAAACTTAATAGATTTACAAAATAATATAGTAATAATAACAGATGGTAAAAAAATTAATTATGGCAATAAAAGTTTTTTACATTTCTTTGATTACATAAATCTTCAAAGCTTTTTAAAAGATTATAATTGCATTTGTGGAAAATTTGAAAAAGATGACGACTATTTTTATTTAGATAAAATTTCTAAAGAGATAAATTGGATTGATTATTTATATAATTCAAAAAATACTATTAGTATAGTAAAAATTTTAGATACAAAAAATGAAGAACATAGTTTTAGTGTTTTTATTAATAAATTTGATGAGAAACATTTTATAGTTACATTTTCTGATATAAGCAATAAAATGAAAGAGTATTTAGAACTAGAAAAAGAGGTGTTATTAGAAAAGATGATTATTGCTGAATCGAGGGTTAATGCAATGTCAGATATGGTTAAAATGATTTCGCATCAATGGAATCAACCTTTAACCTCACTAAGTATGATAAATTTAAGTATGATAGCTGATATTAAATTAAATGAAGCAACTAAAGATAATTTGTTAGCATCTTGTTTAGATTCAGAAAAAGAGATAGATAGGCTATCAGCAATTATAGATAATTTCAATAATATCTATACACCAGTCGGTTCACTAGAACTAAATGTTAATATAGTGGAATTAATAGAATCAATACTAAATTTGATAAAAAAAGAATTTAAGAAAAATCAAATTGAAGTTAAATTTAACTATAGTGAAAAGGTTTTATTAGATACGCATTCAAAAGAATTAGCTAAAATAATTTTATATATTCTACATAATGCTAAAGAAGCTATTATCAGAAATAAAATAGCTAAAGGTATTATAAAAATAGATATAAGTTATAAAAATGATTTTGTAGTCATTAAGATTGAAGATAATGGTAAAGGGATAAAAGATAGTATTTTATCATCTATATTTGAACCATATTTTACAACAAAAGAAATTTATAATGAAGCTGGTTTAAGTTTATTTATAACTAAAATAACATTAGAACATTTCTTAAATGGTTCTATTGAGGTTAAAAATACAAATGGTGGTGCATTATTTACTATTATTTTAGAAAAATTTGGAGAAAAAAATGAGTAGTATTCTTGAATTAAAAGAAAAAGTTAAACATTTAAAAGTACTTTTTGTAGATGATGAAAATGATATAAGAAAGGGTACTAGCATTTTTTTAAGAAAATTTTTTGATGATGTTGTTGTCTCATCTGATGGTATTGAAGGGTTAAATGCATTTACTGAAGAAAGTAATTTTGATATAGTGATTACAGATGTTTTAATGCCAAATATGAATGGTATTGAGATGATAAAAGAGATAAAAAAGATAGATAAAAATAATGTTTTTGTTATATTTTTAACAGCATCAAGAGGCTTAAAAGATTTAGATAAAAATTTAAGTAATATTACTTTACAAAAACCTCTTTCATTTGAAGATATGACATATATTATGCAACAGTTAAGTGAGATATAATGATTGATTTAAAAAACCTTAGAGAGTTATCAAAAGATTTAAAAGTATTATATGTTGAAGATGATATATTAGTTTCTCAATCGATGCTTAATTATCTGAAAAAAATATTTTCTAGCGTAATTTGTGGTTTTGATGGTTTAGAGGGACTTAGCTTATATCAATCACAAAAATTTGATATAGTTATAACAGATTTATCTATGCCAAAAATGAATGGTATAGATATGATTACTCAAATAAAAGAACAAAATGAAAATCAAGCTATCTTAATCACATCAGCACATAGTGAATCTGAGTATATGTTTACCGCTATGAAACTTGGGGTTGATGGTTATATAATAAAACCATTTGAGTATAAACAATTAAATCAAGAATTATTTAAAATTGCAGAAAAAATAAATAAATTTAAAGAAAATGAAGCATATAAAAACCATTTAAAAGATATAGTAAATAAAAAAACTTTAGAACTTAATGAAAATTATGAGAAAACACTTTATTTAATGATAGATTTAATAGAAAAACGAGATACATATACGGCTGGACATTCAAAAAGAGTAGCAAACTATTGCCAACTTATTGCAAAAGAGATGGGTTATAGTGATGAAGAGTGTACAACTATACATCAAGCGGGAGTACTTCATGATATTGGAAAAATAGGAACACCTGATGCTGTTTTATTAAACCCAAATAAATTAAATGAAATTGAATATAAACTTATTCAAGAGCATGCAGAAGTGGGGTATAAATTGTTAAATAAAATACCAATGTTTAAATCTTTAGCAGATATAGTTTATGCACATCATGAAAGATATGATGGATTAGGTTATCCAAATAATTTAAAAAGTGATGAAATAAATCCATTATCTAGGATTATGATAGTAGCAGATGCTTTTGATGCAATGACAACAAATAGAATATATAAAAGTAGTAAAACTGTACCTGAAGCTATAGATGAACTTAAAATGCTAAGTAAAGAACAATTTCATCCAGAAGTTGTAAAAAGTGCAGTTATTGCATTAAAAGATATAAAAATTGATACAGATATAAATCAACTTCCAAAAACAAGATTGGAAGAGGAAAGATTTGCTTACTTTTATAAAGATACTTTAGGTGATGCTTTCAACCAAAATTATCTTAATGTTGTTTTGATGAAAAATAATTGTAACTTAGTATATAAAAATATTAAAATGATTTCAATAAATAATTTTACAGCTTATAATAAAAAATATGGATGGGAAAAAGGTGACGAATTATTAAAAAAATTTACAGATATACTATTATTACATTTTCATAATGATTTAATCTTTAGAGTTTTTGGTGATGATTTTGTTGTTATGAGTAAAAATGAGATAAGTCTAGATAATGAAATAAAAGCATTAGATAACTTAACTAATCAAAATAATCTTACATATATAATAAATAATATAAATTTAACAACTCAAAAAATAAAAAATATAACAGATATAGAGATGATTCAATCTAATTACTAAGTTTATGATTTAAAAAAATATTTAACAATATAAAATCCGCTACCTGCCATAAATATCGTACCAAAAGCATTGAGTAATATATTTATAGACGCAAGTAATATAGCCCCACTCTCAAGAAGTAAAAAACTCTCTATTGCAAAAGTTGAATATGTTGTTAATGCACCTAAAATTCCTGTAGATAAAAAAGATTTTGTATGAAGTGAAAAATAATTAGTATGTATAAAATAAGCTATTAAAACACCCATAATAAAGCTTCCTATCAAGTTTACACTCAATGTACCTATAGGGATGGAATGTGGTAATTTATGAGAGATAACACCATTTAAGTAAGCACGAAGAACTGCCCCTATAAATCCGCCGCTACCTATGGCTAGAATTGTTTGCCAGCTCATCATCATATACTTTTTGCATTTTTTCTCTTAAATTTCTCAACCAATCTTCATCAGTTTTATCAACTATAAAAGAGTCCATAAATATCACTTTTACACAACCTGGTTTATAATATAATTTTTTTACATCATAATATTTTGCTGTTTGCATAAGGACTATGGGTTGAACTTTCAGTTGGTATTTATCAGCTACAACTTTAGCACCATTTTTAAATGGAAGCATCTTACCTGTTTTAGTTCTAGTTCCTTCTGGAAACATCGTAATAACTCGACCTTTATTTAATCTACTTTTTGCATTCTTTAAAAGTCTGATTAGTGAAGTTTTACTTTGTCTCTCTATCGGAATATCTTCTGGCAAACTCATAGCTAATCCAAAAAAAGGAACATCAAAAAGTTCTTTCTTTGCAACCCATGAAAGATCCTTTTTCGATACTGTTTCCATTATCCCTATATCTAAGTCACTTTGGTGATTTATAAGATACATTTGAGCTGCGGGATCCTCTTCACCCTCTATCTCAACTGTAAAAAAAGTAGTAAGACGGATTATCCAAGCGGATATTTTTCTAGGCCACGGTCTAGGTAAAATAGGATATAGTAAAATTGATAACGCTAAACATACAAAAATAATAATAGTAGCAATAAGCCAACTAATATGTGCAAATATCTTCATTTTTTACCCAACCTATTTTATTATTTTTCAATTTTACTTTTACAAACTCTTTCACACTGCCCTCTTTTTTAAATATTCTTTGAGATAAAGTTTTTTCAAAAATTGTTCCATGTCTTACTGGTAAAAGATAAATATTTGATCCTTTTTTTATACATATATCTTTTTGTGGCACAGATAAATAAAGTATGTATAATAATGGCAATAAAATAAGAAACAGATATATGTACTTTTTACGCCATAGTATCATCATAAACCCAAAAAAAGATATACCTGCCGCTATATTTATTTTCAATTGATCTTTTGATTGATCTCTAGGCTTTAAATCTGTTTGTGTTGCAATACTATAATCTTCTACAATTATTGGTATATCTATAGTTAAAAATTTATTTTCTATAAGATTAAAATATGAAAATGAGAATTTTTCAAATTTCTTATCTATAATTAAATAATAAGTAATCTTTGAATCTAAATATGTTCCACTAACTGACTCTATACCTTGTTTAATGACATTTTTAAATTTTAATTCTTCTAATTTTGTATTTGTAGCATTCAATTCCAATACAATAGTATTAGAATCTTTATTATAATTTGTTGTACTATAATCTAAAAGTTCTAAAGAGTTCGCTATGATGTTTGAAAAGTCACTCTTAGGATTCAATGTAATAATGTTTAGTTTTTCACCTAAAATAGTTGTTGTTTTATATTTTGTATAAGCTTCAATATTAGCTGTTATATTTGGTAATTTTGCTTTGTTATTATTAGTATAAAAATAAAATGTATCATAATAATATCTATCTTTTATCTCTCTATATGGAATCTCATTTAATAACTCAAGTCCATAATAAGATGAAAAATTGTATTTTATATCAAGAAAATGTTTAATTGTTGAAATAGTTTTTACAGTTATAGAAAAAATCTCACCTTGAACAACTCGTTTAGGAGTTTTTTCATAACTTAAATAAAGAACTTTTTTAAGTGGTGGTGCAATTGTTACATTTGTTTCATTTGCATCCACTACACTACTAAGATTAAAATCATCAGTAGCAAATATGTTTAAACATAAAAAAAATAAAAACCATATTATTTTCACGCGTCTAAAAATCCTTGAAGCATTTTAATACCATCATCACTACCAAGAATAAGTTCCATAGCTCTTTCAGGATGTGGCATAAGCCCAAATACATTTTTTTCTTTATTACAAATACCAGCAATAGATTCTACACTACCATTTGGATTTGAAATTTCACCATTAGCATCTGTATATTTTAAAAGTATTTGATTGTTTTCTTCTAACTCTTTTAATCCATCTGCATCTATAAAATAGTTTCCATCATGATGTGCTATAGGGATATTAACAACGACACCTTTTTCTAATTTTTCTAAAAAAGTATTATCATTATTGATAACTTTTAGATGATGATATTTAGATAAAAAGTGTAGATGCTCATTTCTTTTTAATGCACCTGCTAATAAGCCAGCTTCTGTTAAAACTTGAAAACCATTACAAATTCCTAAAACTTTACCACCGTTATTAGCATATTCAATTACAGCTTTCATAACAGGGCTAAATCTTGCAATAGCACCACTTCTAAGATAATCTCCGTAAGAGAATCCACCAGCTACTACAAGCAGATTTGTATCTTCTGGTATTGATTCAGCTTTATGCCATAAAATCTCAGTACAAGCACCTAATTTTTCAAAAGCATGAACAGTATCATGCTCACAATTAGTACCAGGAAATTGAAGTACAGTTACCTTCATTATACTAACTCTATCTCATAATCTTCAATAACAGTGTTAGCTAAAAGATCTTCACACATTTTAGTAACTTCTTCCATCGCTTTTTCTTTATCTGTTTCATCTAATTTTAAAATAATTTGTTTACCAACTCTTACATCATCAACACCATTAAAGTGAAGAGAATCTAGTGCATGATGAACAGCTTTACCTTGAGAATCTAGTACGCCTGCTTTTAAAGAGATATTTACTATTGCTTTCATTATTTATACTTTTCCTTAGTTCTATTTATTTAAAATTCGTTCTAAAACTTGCTCGTAAGCTACTTTTAGCCCACCTTGACCTTGACGAAATCTATCTTTATCAAGACTTTCACCACTCTCCATATCCCAAAAACGACAGTTATCAGGTGAAATTTCATCAACTAATATAATATTTCCATTTGAATCTTTACCAAATTCTAATTTAAAATCAACAAGATTTAAACCTTTTTTAGCAAAATAAGGGCGTAAAATATCATTTACTTGACGACCCATACGACGAAGCTTATCTAACTCATCCTGATGCTCAACAAGTTCTAATATAAGTGCATGTTGATCATTTAATTTAGGATCACCTAAATCATCATCTTTATAATCAAATTCAACTAAAGTAAAAGGTAAAATAGTTCCATCTTCAATACCTAAGTTTCTAGTAAGTGAACCAGTTGCGATATTTCTAACGATAACTTCTATCATTATTACATCAACTTTTTTATGTAACATATGATTATCATCTAACATCTCAACGAAATGAGTTTGGATGCCATTTTCTTCAAGAAGTTTAAAAAGTTCAGTTGAAATCTTATTATTTAATGCACCTTTTCCCTCTTCACTTGACTTTTTTTCACCATTAAATGCAGTTAAATCATCTTTAAACTCAGAAATTACTAAATCTTTATCATCTGTTAAAAATAATCTTTTTGCTTTACCTTCGTACAGTAGTTCTCTTTTTTCCATTCTATTTATCCTTTTAATTGTTATTTTATGATTATAAGAGCTTTTATAACATCAACAGCTTCTTTTAATTGAATATCTTTAATCAACATCTTTGGTGTTATTATATCTTTATTCTCTTGCGTATCCTCTTTAGTCTCATCTTTTTTACCATCAACTTTTTCAAGTTCCTCTTCTAAGTGCTTTTTTAAATCTGCTTCTTTGATGCTAAATTCATTTTCATGTGTTTTTACTTCACCTGGGAAAACTTCTATATCAGGAGTTACCCCTACAGCTTGAATAGTTCTACCACTAGGTAGATAATATCTAGCAATTGTAAGTTTTATAGCTTCTGTATTTGTTATTGGCAATACAACTTGTACACTACCCTTTCCAAATGTTTTTTCACCCAATAGTACAGCTCTTTTATGGTCTTGTAAAGCACCACTCACAATTTCAGATGCACTAGCACTTCCACCATTTATAAGGACTATTAAAGGAACCTTTGTAATTGTTTTGCTTTTACTTGCTGAATAAGTTGTAGAATCTTCTTTATTTCGACCTTTTTGAGATACTATATCTCCTTCATCAATAAACAGATCAACTAAACCTACAGCTTGGTCAAGTAATCCCCCTGGATTATTTCTCAAATCTAAAACTATACCTTCTGTTGTTGCTTTTTTTCTTTTTATAGCTTTTAAAACATCTTTAGTTACTTTTTTATCAAAACTAGTAACTCTTACATAGAGTATATTATCGCCTATAGCTTTAGTATAAACAGATTCTATAGTTATAACCCCTCTAACTATATGCACTTTTATTGGTTTTGGTGCAGATTTACGAACTATAGTTATCTCAATAGGATCACCAACTTTTCCACGCATTCTTGAAACTGCATCATCTATACTCATACCAATAGTTGATTCATTATTGATTTTTAAAATTATATCACTAGCTTTTAATCCTGCTTTATCTGCTGGTGTCCCCTCAATAGGTGCGATAACTGTTAATGCTCCATCACGGATACCAACCGTAATACCTAGACCACCAAACTCACCACTTGTTTGAACTTTAAGTTTTTTAAAATCTTTTTGAGTCAAATAAGTTGAATGTGCATCAAGTTCACTCAGCATCCCTTTAAGAGCTTTATCCATCAACTCTTCAATAGTTATATCATCAACATTATATTGTTCAACTATTGATATAACTTTTGTAAATTTTGCTAAAGATTCAAATCGAGAAGCTTCTTTTTTCTTTACATCTTGTGAATCTAAAGCAGAAAGAGTAGAAGAGAAAAGCAATACAACAGCCAATCCAACAGTTGCAAAACCTAGTGTAAATAATTTTTTATTTTCCATAATTTTCCTTGAAATTTTTAAAGCTATTATTATAGTTGAAATGGCGTTAATAAATCTTTAAAATTTATAAGAAAAGGAGACTTTCACTATATCTAAAGAACTTCTTTGTGGACCAAAAGCTTCATTTACTGGTGTTGAACTTGGTGCTCCAATATTTATTATTTCATCAAATTCAAGATAAGTATAATTGATTTTAAAAGTAGTTAACTCATTAATTCTTATACCATAATTTATGAAATATGAATTATTTCTTATATTGCTCATCTGATTAGAGTTTGAATTATACGGTGCACCTTTATTCCCTGATGCCCAATCACCAAATATATGAAACCACTCAAAATTTATAAATGATTCTATATTAAATAAATCTAAATCTTTTCTAAATCCAAATAAGTTTGCAGCACCAGTATAAGTTTTATTATCAAATGTAAAACTATTTGGGAATAGATTCATAGCAGTAGGTGTTAGTTTAGGATTATTTGCTAAAATTTTATCTTTAACAGCTATAGAATTATTTTCATATAAACTAAAAGCAAGCGTATTATAAAATGTCCATCCAGAATATTCAGAATCATCCCAAGATATACCAGTTCCTATACTATAAATTTTACCTAGTTCTACACCATCATAACTTATATTTGAAAATTTAAAATCATTTATAATTTTAAACTTATCATTTGTAATTGTTTGAGTTAAAAATGTTCCATAACTATCATCAACATTATGTTCATTTACATAAGTACCTACTGGTATATATTCTATGTTAATAACTCCTATTCCAGCTAGTAATTGATTTGTATCACTAAATTTGTACTTAATAAACAATGCTAAAGGATCTCTATCTGCAAGGATATTTAAACCCTCTCCATCTTGATAATAATCATTAGTATATTGCATTGGAAAACTATTACTAAGTGGTAAAACACCAGCTCCTATAGTAAATTTATCTATTGTATAACTGATATAAAGAGTTCTAAAAAAGAAATCTTTAGACTTAAATGGTGTTGAAAAATTTGTATTTACTATCTTATCATCAGATTCTGTAAAATAAATATACGCATAAGGAGTTACTGAGAAATAAAAACCATCATCATAGTAATCAATACTCAATTGAAGTGAATTATAATTCATTAATTCATTGTAATTTTCTATACCAACTTTTTCTTTTACCTTATGAATTTTTGTAAAATATGTTTTAAATTCACCAAAATAATTCCAATTACTCTCAATTTCTTTATTTTCATCTTGTTCTATATATTCATCAGCATACATTGGATAAATAAATATTAATATAATTGTTAATAATTTAAATATTTTCATTATCTTAATCTCCTAGAGTATTTTTTCTTTGATTTTCTTTGTTTTGCTTTTAAACCTTTTAGAATTATGAATCTTTCAGCATTTGACAATTTAAACCCATATTTTTCTATTTTTTCTTGAGAATTAAATACTCTCAACCAACTTTTTATTGATTTAGATTTTAAATCTATTTGATTATCAAGGATTAATTGATTAAAAGTTCTATTTTCAGCTAGTAAAGTGCTAGATAATATTAAAGTTATTAGATAAAGTTTTAGTTTCATATTTTTATCTCCCATTAGTTTAAAATTTATATGAAAAAGATAGTTTTACTATCTCTTTTGAGCTTCTTTGAGAGCCAATTGATTCTTTTACAGGTGTTGAACTAGGAGCCCCAATATTTACAATCTCTTTAAATTCTAAATATGCATAATTAAGTTTCAATGTAGTTAGTTCATTAATTCTCACACCATAATTTATAAAATATGAATTATTTCTTATATTACTTAATTGATTAAAATTTGAATTATATAAAGAACCTTTATTTCCTGAAATCCAATCATTAAAAGTATGAAACCACTCAAAATTAATAAATGAATCAAAACTAAATATATCTAAATCTTTTCTAAAACCAAAAAGATTTGCAGCACCCGTATATGTTTTATCATCAAATACAAAGCTACTTGCAAACTGTGTTGGAACACCAGCTAATCCAATATCTGATAAAATCTCATCTCTTACAGCTATTGTATTGTTTTCATATAAACTAAATGCAAGAACATTATATAGTGTCCATCCAGAATGTTCAGAATCATTCCAAGAGATGCCTGAACCAAGATTATAAAATTTTCCTGCTTGTACTCCATTGTACATAATATTAGAATATTTAAAATCATTGATAATTTTAAATTTATCGTATGTAATTTTTTGTGTTAAAAATATTCCATAACTATCATCTCTTTGATGCTCATTTAGATAATTACCAGCAGGGACAAAACTTGTATCTAGTAATCCAATACCCGCAAATATTTTATTTGTGTCATTAAATCTATATTTTATAAAAAAACCTAATGGGTCAATATCACTTACAATACTAAGTCCCTCCCCATCTTGATAGTAATCACTTGTATATTGCATAGGAAAACTATTACTAAGTGGCAAAACTCCAGCACCATAAGTTAATTTATCCATAGTATAACTCATATAAAAAGTTCTAAAGAAGAAATCACTCACTTGAAATGGTTCTGGAAAATTAGCACTCTTTATCTTCTCATCAGATTCTGTATAGTATGTATAAGCATAAGGTGTAACTGAAAAATAAAAACCATCATTATAGTAATCAATATTTAATTGTATGGAATTATAATTTAGTAATTCACTATAGTTTTTAACTTGTGGATGCTCATTGCTCTTATCTATCTTTGCAAAGTATGTTTGAAATTCACCAAAATAATTCCAATTTTGTTCATCATTTTCATTTGCAAAAATCGATATTATAAAGATTAGTACTAAAAATATTATTTTAAATAGTTGCATTATTTTAACCTACTAAATATTTATTCAAAATATTATTAAGTTCGGCTAGGACTATTGGTTTTGATATATAATCATCCATTCCAGCATCTAAGAATTTATCTTTATCACCATCTACAGCATTTGCAGTTACAGCTACTATGGGTATATCTTTCATCTTTGGCATACTTTTTATAATTTTAGTTGCTTCTATACCACACATATTTGGCATATTTTCATCCATTAAAATCAAGTTAAACTCTTTGTTCTGCACTATCCCTATAGCTTCTAAACCATCATTAGCTAAAGAGTAAGTTATATCATGCTCCTCTAATAATGCAAATAGTAACTCTTGATTTACCAAATTATCTTCAACTATCAAAACTTTTCCACTAACTTTAGTAAAATCTTTATTCTCAATTTTTGGTTTTAACTCTTGAATCTGAGGTTTAATGATTTCTGTTGCTTTTATATCTTTAGGCAATGGCAATGTAAAAATAAATGAACTTCCTATGCCAACTTCACTCTCTACCCATATCTTACCACCCATCAATCTACATAACTCTTTGGATATAGAAAGACCAAGACCTGTTCCACCATATTTCCTTGTAGTTGAACTATCTTCTTGTGTAAAAGTATGAAATACCGCTTCTAACTTATCTTTAGCTATACCTATACCTTGATCTTTTACCTCACATCTCATAAGATGTTTCTCTTGCACATAAGTAACATTTATTTCAATAATAGTATTTTTTTCTGAAAATTTTATAGCATTACTAACTAGATTAGATGCAACTTGCTCCACTCTTACTTTATCACCCATAGTATTTTTAGGGAGTCTATCATCTACATTTAATCTTAAAAAGATGGCTTTTTCTTGCGTTTTTGAATGATATAATTCTCTTACATGGCTAAAAGAGTCTGTAATATTATATAAAATATTTTCTATCTCTAATTTATTATTATCAATTTTTGAAAAATCTAAAATATCATTAATAATGCGTAATAATGAATTTCCAGAATCACTTATAGTATTTAACATTTTTAACTTTTTAGCATCATCCTCTTTTCTTTGAAGAATTTGTATAAAACCAAGAACTGCATTCATAGGTGTTCTTATCTCATGACTCATAGTTGCTAAAAAGTTTGACTTAGCATCAGCTACCTCTTTAAGTTCCTTAATCAATCTTTCTTGAGAATTTTCAAACTCTTTTTTTTGCGTAATATCACTATAAAACCCAACCACTCTAATAGCTTTGTTATTATTGTCATATTGTGCTTTTGCACGACCCAATATCCAAATCCAATCTCCATTTTCATGTTTTACTCTATACTCAGCCTCAAATATATCTTGCTTATTTGTTAATAGTGCTTCTAACTCTTTTGAAAAAAGCTCTTTATCTTCATCATGTATTTTTGTTTTTAAATCATAAAAAGTTGTATCTTCAAAGATACCTTTTTTATTATAAGATATTCCAAGCATCTCTTGGTATCTCGGGGAAAAATAAATTTTATTTCTTTGAATATCCCAATCCCAAATACCTTCATTTGAACTATCTATCGCTAGTTGAAAGCGTTCTCTTTCCTCTTGTATATTTTTTTGATATAAAGTCAATCTATATAGAAGTACTGAGATAACAAGCAATATAAAAAAGATAATAATATTTTTATTTATATATCTGTTGATAATATTATGTATGTAATCACTATCTGTATATGATATAAGATAAGCTAAAGTTTTATCCTCTTTAGCATTAGTTAATGGAAGAAAAGAGATAACTTTAGTTGTTTCATCATTTTTTATATAAAGAGTAAATAATTTTCCTGATTTTCTATTTAATTTTATCTCTTCATATTTATCTTGCCATCCATCTTTTTTAAACTCTTTATCTTGTGTCAAAAAATCTGTTTCTATACCATCAATACTTTGCATTAAATCTTGCA
Organism: Campylobacterota bacterium; assembly: GCA_034659595.1. Lineage (GTDB taxonomy): Bacteria > Campylobacterota > Campylobacteria > Campylobacterales > Sulfurimonadaceae > Sulfurimonas. The sequence goes on along the minus strand of JAYEHQ010000001.1, from coordinate 6,696 downwards.
TATATTCTATAGAATAAGAGATTTCATAAGCACCTAAATACAAATCTTCCATATCAAATAGTGGAAATACATATCTGTAACTAACATTATAAACACCCTGTTCAAGACCAGATATAAACTCTTTATCTATATTTACTTTTTTATATGTATATCTTAATAATGAAATATCATCATCAAAATAATCTGGTTGATGCATCCTTAAAAAAGATTTATTAGATGGAAGAACAAATTGAAAATTCATAACTCCTTCACTTTGTATCATTTGATATAAAGGGTCTAAATGCTTTTGTAATTTTTTTCTTAAAATGTTTTTATTGTTCTTATCAGCATATTTTGCTTTACGCATTGTATCTATAACAATTTTATCTTGATTTACTATAGAACTAGTAGAAGTAACTTCTATAAATACCTCATCCTCTACTGCACCAAAACTATTTTCAAGTTTTTGAGAAATTTTATTTAATTCTTTATCTATTTCATTATTTTTGTTATTAAAATTCACATTAAATATAAAGCTATATGTAATAATAAAAAGTAATATAAAAACAGATTTAATTTTAATATTTTTCATAATACTAACATCCCTTTCTCTTGTTATTGAGGTATAATAACAAAAAAATATAATATTTTTATATAATTTAAAAATATATTTTACATAAGGTGATAAAATGACTACAATAAAAGAATATTTAACGCTAGACCATAGAAAGTGTGATGAACTTTTTGCTTCTATGGAAGATACGGCTTCAAAATCATTGGTAGATGCAAAAGAGATGGTAGGGGAATTTGTAGCTCAAACGGAAAGACACTTTCAACTTGAAGAGCGAGTTATGTTTCCTAAATTTGAACAAAAGACAGGAATGACTCAAGGTCCAACTCAAATGATGAGACATGAACATTCTCAGATGAGAGGTTTAATGAAACAACTTCTTGAAACTATTGAGACAAATGATAAAGATAAATTTTTTGGAACAACAGAAACTCTTATGATACTTTTACAACAACATAATATGAAAGAGGAACAGATGCTTTATACAATGGCTCAACAACATTTAAGTACAGATTCTGATAGAATTGTCGAGATGATGGATTCTTTAATAGTTGAGTAAATTTTAATGGAATTACAAGGTCTATCAACCGATCAAGCACCACCACTATCAGTACCAATCAGATTTTTTATAACTGCTCCACTTTTTGGAATATTAGCAGGTATTTTAATCTTTTTTAGTAATGCTACTACACTAATGAATAGATATTCTGTAGAATCTATTGTTATTACCCATATATTAACCATAGGATTTTTGGGATTTATAATGCTTGGTTCATTAACACAGATGCTACCTGTTTTAGCAGGTGCAAAGATTTCTAAAGTGCAAACTATCTCTATGACTTCTTATATTCTATTAACTATTGGCTGTATCTTTATGTTTTTAGGGTTAATTTTAGATAACAATTTATTTAGCACTATATCATTTTTTACACTTGGAAGTGGATTTTTACTTATCTTAACTGCTATCGCTTTAGGAATTAAAACAGTTAAAAATTTCACTCCAACTATAAAAGGGATGAGGGTTAGTTTAATATTTGCTATAAGTATAGTTTTTATGGGTCTATTTTTATTATATGGATATATATCTAAAGATATGACATCATTGCATCTATTGATAGCTGATATTCATAGTGTTTGGGCTATTTTTGGTTTTGCTGGCATACTTATTATTAGTGTAGCTTTTCAAGTGCTTCCTATGTTTTATGTTGCACCAAAATTTAAATCTTTTTGTAAACAAAATGTTGTAAATATTATAGCAACTGGATTAACTTTATGGTTACTTTTAAATATTTTTTTACCTGAATATGCTTTTATAGCTAAGATATGGATAGCACTATTTTTCTTAGCATTTGCTACAACTGTATGGATAAAACTAAATAAACGCCGTCGTCCTATTAGTGATGTAACAGTGTGGTATTGGAGAATTGCTAGTGTATTTTTAATGCTTGGTGTTTCTTTATGGATAACTGATGAATACTTCAAGCATGAGTATATAGTAATGGTTGCCATACTCATTGGTGGTGGATTTATTTTATCTATAATGATAGGAATGCTTTATAAAATAATACCTTTTTTAGTATGGTTTCATCTAAATGCTATGGGGTATATGAGTATTCCAACTATGGTTGAGATGATAGATAAAAAATTAGCTCGCCTACAATTTATGTTGTTTTTTATATCTCTGATTGGTTTTATATTTTCATTTTATTATCATGAACTACTAAAAGTATCAGCATTAAGTTTTATTTTTAGTATGATTATTCTACAATACAATATTTTAAAACCGATACAACTATATATAAAAACTAAAAAAACAAAACCAGATTTTGATATGAGTTTATTTAACTAAAAGGAAAATAAAAGTGAAAAATATAATTTTGATAGGATTTATGGGTGTTGGAAAAGGTAGCATCGCTCGTGAAATGATAAAACATTCTGAATATATGGCAATAGATACAGATGATATTATAGAGTCTATACAAAACAAAAAAATCAAAGCTATTTTTGAAGATGAGGGTGAAGAATATTTTAGAGAGTTGGAAAAAAAAGTTGCAAAATGGCTTCAAGAAAGTGTTAAAAGTACTCTGATTTCTACAGGTGGTGGTTTTTACAAACAAAAAAATATTGAAAAAATTGGTATAATTATACTTCTTGATTCACCATTTGATGAGATTATTAAGCGTATAAAAGAGCATCCTAATGCAACTAGAAAACTCAAAAAAAGACCACTACTAAGTGATTTAAAAGAAGCTAAAAAACTATACGATGAAAGACGACCTGAGTATTTGGAACTAGCTGATATAATTATAGATGTAACAAAAAAAAGCACTTTTCAATGTGCTAAAGAAATTTTAAAAAAGGTTAAAAAATGATTAAGAAGTTTACATTAACAATACTGCTACTAATATCGTCACTATTTGCTTCAGAAGTAAATTGGGCTAAAGATTATCAAGCTGGTTTAAATAAAGCTCAAAAAGAAAATAAGATGATGCTGTTTATTATTTCCAGAGATAGTTGTAAATATTGTGTAATTTTAAAAAATACAACTTTAAAAAATAGTAAAATAGTAAAAGCTCTAAATAAAAATTTTATCTCAGTAACTGCTTGGATAAATGAAAATGATTATATACCAATGGATTTAAGACAAAACACTCCAGGACTACCTGGTATTTGGTTTATACAACCTAGTGGCGAACCTATGTTTCAACCAATAATGGGCTATCTTGAAGAAGATAAATTTTTAGAAGCTTTAGCTATCGTACAAGAAGAGTTTAAAAAGCAAAATAAAGGCAAAAAATAATGATTTTTACAAATTCAAAAAGTAGTAATTTTAATGTAGAGTTTGAAGAACTTTTAGGTCGTGGAAAAATGGATATGGCTACTGTTAGTAATATAGTTGGTGGTATCATTAATGAGATAAAAGAGGATAAAAATAAAGCTTTATTTCAACATATCTCAAAGTTTGATAACTGGACACCAACCACAGATGCTGATTTGAAAATTTCAACTGAGTCTATGAGTAAAGCTTATGATAACTTAGATGCAAAACTAAAAGATGCCCTACACTTAGCTTACGATAGAATCAAATCTTACCACGAAAAACAAAAACCAAAATCATGGTTTGATGATGAGCCAAATGGTACAATCCTTGGTCAAAGAGTTACAGCTGTTGATAGTGCTGGTCTTTATATCCCAGGGGGGAAAGCAGCTTATCCATCTTCACTTCTTATGAATGTTATCCCTGCACAAGTTGCAGGTGTTGAAAACATAGTAGTAACTACACCAACACCAGATAATGAACCAAACGAACTTTTACTTGCTGCTTGTCATCTTTGTGGTGTTACACAAGTTTATAAAGTTGGTGGTGCTAGTGCCATAGCAGCTATGGCTTATGGAACTGAAAATATACCAAAAGTGGATGTTATAACAGGTCCGGGAAATATTTTCGTAGCTACTGCTAAAAAAATGGTTTTTGGTGAAGTAAATATCGACATGATAGCAGGACCGAGTGAGATAGGGATTTTAGCTGATGATAGTGCAAATGCAAATCACATGGCTATAGATATGCTAAGTCAAGCTGAACATGATGAGATGGCAAGCTCTATACTTATAACACCATCACAAAAACTTGCTGATGAAGTAAAAGTGGAGTTAGAAAACTGGTTACAAAAGCTTCCAAGAGAGGAAATATCTAGAAAATCTATAGAGGAAAGAGGTGCGATAATCGTAACTGAAACTATGGATGAAGCGATTGATTTGATGAACAAAATCGCACCTGAGCATTTAGAAGTAGCAACTATATCACCATTTGAGCTACTTCCAAGCATCAAACACGCTGGTGCAATTTTCTTAGGTCATAACACACCAGAAGCGATAGGTGACTATATAGCTGGACCAAACCATACACTTCCAACTGGCGGAACTGCTAAATTTTACTCACCTTTAGGGGTTGAGAATTTTATGAAAAAAACTTCTATCATCTCTTTTAGTTCAAAAGCTATAAATGAGATAGGTGAAGAGTGTGCATTAATTGCAAATACTGAGGGTTTAACTGCACATGAACAATCTGTTAGAGTAAGACTTACTAAATAGTGTGTCTTACCCTTTAGACTTTACACAGTTTCTTCCAGACTCTTTAGCTTCATAGAGTAATTCATCTGCTCTTTTTAGAAGTGAGTCTTTAGAATCATCTTTTTTAATTTTTGTTACACCAAGTGATATTCTTACTGGAATATCATTTATAAACTTTGTATTTTGTGTTAAAAGTCTTACGCTATTCGCTTTTTTAACTGCTAAATCAAATGAAATATCTTTTAGTATTACAATAAACTCTTCACCACCCCATCGAACGAAAATATCATCTGTTCTTAAAAACTCTTTGATAGTTTTTGTCAATTGAATTAAAATTTCATCACCTGATATATGTCCATAAGTATCATTAATATTTTTAAAATGGTCTATATCAAAAAATATTAATACTCCATCCTCTTTTAATTTTAAAAACTTATTCAAATAATCATTAAAAAATGATTTATTATATATCTGTGTCATAGCATCTAAGTTTGATTTTTCTTCAAAATAACAAGATTTTTCATTTAATTTACTAATAATTTTAAAAGTTTTTTCTAACTCTTTTGTATATTTTGTAAAAATCAAATATAAAATTACTAATATAATTACCAATATAGAAAGTGTTAAATTATTTATTAAAATAAGAGAAGCGTCATTAGCTTTAACAAACTGCGTAATATTTTTTATAGTAATAATCTTTGCTAGAGTTTCATCTTGATAATCTTCAAGATTTAAATTCATAGTAACAATATATGTTTGTTCATGGAAATTTATAAGTTGATGTTTTTTATTTAAATCTATCATATATGAAATATCATTAAATATACTATCATTTGAAATAATAGAGTATTCACCTATGGATTTATACCTTTTTGTAACCCTTAATATATCTAATGATTTAGTTTTTACCAATACCGCTGATTGAATTTGAAATGCTTTATTTAATTCTTCCACAAAATAACTAGGTCTTATTCCAAACTCTAAAATTCCAAAGTGTTTTTTGTTATGTATAAAAGGTGTTGTTATACGATATTCAATACCATTTTTTCCAACATCAAACGAATATTGATTTTCAAGTGAGTTATTAACATATTCAAGCATTGGTCTTTGCTGAGTTAAATTATCATTAAAAGATTGAGGTTTATGCATTCTTAATATACTTGTATTATTTGTGTCAAGAAGATGCATAACATGTAGATGTGAATTAATTTTTTGAAAATCAAAATAGTCATCTTTTAAAATTTTATAAAGTTCATCTTTATCATTATTTTTATAAGAAGTAGCTATATCTTTTGAATTCATATAATGAACACTTATCATTTTATATTCACAATTTACATGCTGTTTTGAGGCTTGAAATTCTTTTTCTAGTTCCATAGTAAATGTATGTACTTTATGATCAAGCATCTTTTTATAATGTATATTATCAAAATATATTCTACCCATAAAAAGTATAATAAAAAGAGCAACTAACATTAAGAGGTATTGCCATTTTAAACTTATATAATTAAACATAATAATCCTTATAATCATTCTATTTGTAGAAATAATTAATCTTCTGGATATAAGTATAATCTATTTTAAATTAAAAAAATATTAAGAAAACTATAGGTTTTTTCTTATATTATTAATTACTTTTTTCTTGAAGTAATAAAGTAAAATCTTCTGCCTTAAGAGGTTTGCTTTTATAATAACCTTGGTAAAAATCGCACCCTTTTTCTTCTAAAAATTCAAGTTGTTCTATATTTTCTACACCTTCTGCTAATACTTGAAATCCTAAAGCTTTTCCCATCTCAATAATAGCAGTTGCTATAGCCATATCATCTTTTTCATAAGGTATATCATCTATAAAACTTTTATCTATTTTTAAAACATCTATTGGAAATCTTTTTAGATAAGATAATGATGAATAACCTGTTCCAAAATCATCTATAGCGATATGAATACCTTTTGCTTTTAATTCATGAAGTTTACTTACAGCTTCCTCCTCTCTTTGCATAAGAGAACTCTCAGTTATCTCTATCTCTAATTTTGAAGCTTCAAATCCACTCTCTCTAAGGCTATCCATAATTACT